>JAITMI010000164.1 GCA_031277435.1 Pseudomonadales bacterium | reverse complement strand
ATGGACGCGCTCACTATCGTGCGCGAGCTTGAAGCGCTCGACACCGAGGTCATCACCGTGCGCATTCACAGCCCCGGTGGCTACATCACTGAAGGGCTGGCGCTCTACAACGCCCTGCGCGGCGCCCGCAAACCCGTGCACGTCTACATCGACGGTATCTGCGCGAGCATGGCCACGGTGGTGGCGATGGCCGCCAGCAAGGGCCACCTGTACACGCCCGACAATGCCCTCTGGATGATTCACAAACCCTGGGGCTCAGTGGACGGCAACGCGGAACAACTGCGCGAATACGCCGGCAATCTCGATGTGCTCGAACGCTCGATGATCGCCGCCTACGTTTCCAGTGGCCGTGTCAGCGAAGAACGCATCAAAGAAATCCTCGCCACCGGCAAGGATTTTTACATGACCGGTACAGAGGCAATCCAAGAAGGATTCGCCGATGACTACACCGGCGATATCAAAGCCGTCGCCGCCAGTATCGACCTCGGCGCCTTGCAACCGGACCAGGCGCATCAAACCCTGTTCAATTTTTACGCGGTCACTGCCGCACCCACCAACGTCAACCACCATGAGGACCGCACTATGGAAGAACTGAAAAAGTTATTGGCCCTGAAAGCCGCCAAGGCCGCCGCCGGCGTCGCCGCGGCTGATATCAACGCCGCGCTGGCCAAAGCCTTTGGCGTCGCCGCTACGGAAGTGGAAGCGCTGCTTACTGAAGCTGGCAAGGCCACCGCAAAACAACTGGCCGATGCGCAAGCCGCCCTGGCGGCCCTGCAAGCGCCCGCGCCCGTTATCCCGGCTCCGGCGCCCGTCAACCCAGCGCCCGCGCCCGCCAGCGCGGATGCAATGGCCGCCGCCATCGCCCTTGAGCGCACCCGCGTGGCGGAAATCACCGCCCTGGCGCGCCGCTTTGATCTTCCCGCCTCGCGGCAGGAAGAATTGCTGAACACCGGCGCCAGCCTGGAGCAAGCCCGCGCCGCCATAATCGACTACCTCGGCAGCGCTGATCGCCAGCGCCAGCCGGTCCCCGGCGTGCGCATCATCGACACCACGGCGGAGGCATTCCGCGCGTCAATGGGCAATGCCATGCTCCATCGGATGCAGCCTGCCCGCTTCCAACTGGAAGAGGGCGGGCGCGATTTCCGCGGCATGAGCCTCTTGTCGATGGCCGCCGAATGCCTTGAGCGCGCCGGCATCCGCACACGCGGCCTATCGCGCAACGAACTGGCGGCGCAAGCCATGCACACGCGCAGTGATTTCCCCGCCATCGTCGCCGATGTCGCCAATCAAATACTGCTGCGCGCGTATCAAGCGCAGCCGCGCAGCTTCTTCGAAATTGCTACGCAGACGACCCTAAGCAATTTCAAACGCAAACACGCGGTCGAAATCGGCGGCGGCAGCGACTTGAAAGAAGTGAACGAGGCCGGCGAGTTTGAACACGGCACTGTCAGCGAGGGGAGCCGCAGTTACAAACTCAGCACCGTTGGTCGAATTTTCGCGTTCACTCGCCAGTTATTGATTGATGACGACATTGGCGCCTTCAATCAGTTCATGGCCAATGTCGGGGCCCTGGCCGCGCGCAAAGAATCGTCGATTGTGTGGGGCTTGGTGAAGGCTGGCGGCATTTTCAGTTCGCAGAACAAAAACCTGGTTCAGGGCGGAGGCGTGCCGGGCGAAGAGCAACTGAGCAAAATTCGCAAGCTCTTGCGCCAGCAGACTGGCCTTGACGGCGAGCCGATCAACATCGCGGGCCGCTACCTGGTAGTGAATAGCGAACTGGAAACGGTCGCACAAAAACTACTGTCCGCGGTGCTCGCCGCCGCCACGGAGGATGTCAACGTGTTCGCCAACTCGCTGCAATTGATTGTGGAACCACTTTTGGACGGCGTGACCAATAACCCCTGGTACGTGTTCGCCGATCCATCGTTGGTCCCCACGCTCGAATACGCTTACCTTGAAGGGGAAACCGGCCCCTATATCGAAACGCGCAACGGGTTTGAGGTGGACGGCATCCAGATCAAAGTGCGCCACGATTTCGGCGCCGGCTGGGTATCACATCGCGGCGCGGTGAAAAACCCTGGCGCGTAAGCAGGACGTTCCAAAAAGCAAAAGCCCCGCCGGCGGCAACCGGGCGGGGCTTTTTATTTTCAACCCTCTGGGAAGATCAGAAGGCAGAACGTGAATGAAGTTTAGCGTATCGAATGGGGTTATCAAAGTGTTTGAGCTATTCAAAGACAGCCCGGAACTGCGCCGCATGTACTACTGGACGCTGGTAGTTGTGGCACTGTTCGCGTTGCCCGCGCTTGTCGATGCGTTTTCTTAATTTTGACCAATCGGAGTAATACCTATGAAAAATTTTGTTTTCGACGGAAAAACCTTGCAGTACACCAACACCGGCAATGCCGCCATCCTCTCCGGCCAAGCGGTGCTTATCGGCGCTATTCTCGGCGTTGCCGCGGTGGATATCGGCATCAACGAAACCGGCACCGTGCATACCGAAGGGGTCTACGATCTGCCCAAAGCAGACGCGGCGGAAATCAGCGTGGGCGAAGCGCTTACCTTTGACCCGGAAACCGGCCAATTTGGCGCTGGCGATCCAGCGGCCGCCGTGGCGTGGGAAAGCAAGGGTGTCACCACCGGCGGCACTATCCGCGTCAAACTCACTGGCGCGCCGGTCGCCGTGGCGACGGGCGGCGGTGGAGGTGGCGCATGAGCGCGTTCAACGATTTGATCGGCGTGGCCGATAACATCGTGCTGGAGCATTTCGGTGACCGGCTGCGCTGGATCAGATCCAGCGCGGACCCGCTCGATATTGATGGCATCCTTGATCTGGAATACGAACATGCCGGCCCGAATAGATTCGGGAGAGCCAGCAACGACGTGGTTCAACAGATCAAAGCCGTCACCGTCAAATCGGGTGTGCTCACCGGCTTCAAAAGTGGCGAGGCGCTGCAAGTGCTCAATGACGACGGCAAGCCTACCGGCGTTGAGTATCTCTTGCAGGATACTCTTGAGGATGACGGCGGCCTGCACGTCGTGAGGCTGCTGTCGTGATCGCCGAACTCATGACGCGGCTTGAAGCCGCCGGCGCCGGGTATAAAACAATCGCGCACGCCTGGTCGCTGGATGATGGCCTGCGCAATATCCGCGACCAGTTGCCCATTGCGCTGTTCATTCCCGGCGCCGCCACCAGCGAACCATCGCCCGCATTGCCGATTCGCCAGCGCAGCACGGAATCCGTCATCGTGCTCACGATCTGCGACTGGCGTGATCGACAGCGACTCACCGACTCATTGAAAGGCGCGCTGCTCGGCTATCAGCACGCGGACGAATACACCGAACTGGAACATAAGGCCGGTGAGGTGACGAATATCGATGGCCAGGTTGTGCACTGGCTGGACGCCTTCACCGCGCACCGCTACATCGAACCTGCCCCATAGGAGACCCCATGCAAACACCAAAGATAGGCGGCCGCTACAAACGGCACGCCGACGGTACGATCACGTCTGTCGCTCAGGCATCAACACGCAACAAGCCAACTTCCAAACCACCGCCGCCGCGTATCGATCGGCCAGTGGACGAGGTTCCTGAAAAACCAACCAAAGAGGGTGAATGACTATGGGAATGCGCGCACGTAACAAAAAACTTTTTGCCGTAGTGGAAACCGCGTACAACACGCCTGGCTCGATCACCGGCGCCAATGCCTGCCGTACCACCGGCATCCAAATTTTGCGCTACGCGGGCGACCGCGTGACGCAAGAGTACGACCGCGCCGGCCTCGGCAACTTCCGCCAGATCAACGCCAACCCGCACGCCGGCTTCAGTCAGTTTTCAGTACCCTTTATCGGCAGCGGCGACGTAGGCGTGGCGCCCGCCTGGGCGCCGCTGGTGCAAGCCTGCGCCACGGCGGAAACCGACGACACCGCCGTGAATGATGAGTGGTACTACACTCCCGTGGATACCGGATTCGCCAGCCTCACTTGCGTAGTCGCGGAGGAACTTGTCCAACAGCAATCCACCGGCGTGCGCGGTAACTTCGGTATCGAAGCCAACCCCGGCACTCTGCCAGTCTTGACCTTCAGCAACTTCCTTGGCGCCTACGAACGCCCTGTACCGCTCGCGCTCACTAACGTGGACGACAGTGCATTCCAAAACGCTATCCCCGTCACGTACAGCAACACCACGGTGCTGACTGTCGGCGGCAAGAGCTACCCGGTATCTGGGTTCACCTTCGACGCCGGCGTAACGGTCACCCGCGTCAGCCAGCCCAACCGGGAGGAAACGATTGTCGAAGATCGCCGCGCCAGCGGTTCCATCATCGTTTCCCCCGCGCAAGCGGCGGACATTATCGAACTGTTCCAAGTGGTGGAAAACCACGTCGGCGCCACCGACGTAGCCATCCAGCTCAAGCACG
>JAITMI010000111.1 GCA_031277435.1 Pseudomonadales bacterium | reverse complement strand
CGGCGTGCCGGATCGCGGCGAGCGTTACGAACAACTGGGCGGTTTGAGCCCGCTCTTGTACGCCGCGCGTGAAGGCAATACCGAGGTGGCGCGCCTGCTTTTGGCGGCGGGCGCCAACCTCGAAGCCACCGAAGCCAACGGCATCGGCCCCTTGCTGATGGCGTTAGTGAACAATCAGTTGGAAACCGCTTATCTCTTGCTCGAACACGGCGCCAAGGTCAACGTGGAAGATTACTGGGGCCGCACGCCGCTGTTCACCGTGGTGGATTATCGCAATCTCGACATGAACAGCGCCGTCGAGGATGTCCCCACCAGCAATTACGTTGATCGTGAGCCCTTGTTCTCCATGATCGAATATTTGCTGGACGCGGGCGCCGACGTCAACGCGCGCACCCGCGAATGGCCGCCGGAAAAAAAATGGCTGTATACGCTCAACGATGTGTCGTGGGTGGACATGACCGGCCAGACCGCTTTTGTGCGCGCCGCCGAAGCGGGCGATGTGCGCGTCATGCGTTTATTGCTGGAACGCGGCGCCGACCCGGATATCGCCACTTACGGCGGCACCACGGCGCTGATGGCGGCGGCGGGCGTCAACTGGACCGTGGCGCAGACTTACACCGAATCCGACGCCGCCTCCCTGGAAGCGGTGCGCCTGTGCCTGTCGCTCGGCGCCGACGTCAATGCCGCCAATACCATGGGTCTGACCGCGCTCTTGGGCGCCGTCAATCGCGGCTTCAACGACATGATCGTACTCTTGGCCGATGAAGGCGCGCGTCTGGACGTGCAAGACGCCGTAGGCCGCGACGCCTTGCAGTGGGCCGAAGGCGTGTTCCTGGTCGCCGTGGGCGCGCAACAAAAACCCGACACCATCGCGCTCTTGAAGGACTTGATGGACAAACAGGGCCTGCCACATGAATAAGAACCGTATGAAAAAACCAAACCGCAATGTTCTCTCGCGCTGGTGGCTGGCCGCGCTCTTGCCGCTGGGCGCCGCGTTGCCGCTTGGCGTTGTGTTGGCGCAAGCGCAAGGTTTGAACGGCGAGCAAAACCAACTGATCGATCAATATTGCAGCGAATGCCACAACCTTGATGATTTCTCCGGCAGTCTGGCGTTTGAATTCGTCAATCACGACGCCTTGTATGAAGACGCCGCCACCTGGGAAAAAGTCATCCGCAAACTGAACGCGGGCATGATGCCGCCGCCCGGCAATCCGCGCCCCGCCGAAGCGCAATTGCAAGATTTCAAGGCCGCGCTGATACGCGCCATCGACGCTCAGGCCGCCACCAATCCGCAACCCGGCGCGCCGCTATTACGGCGTTTGAATCGCACCGAATATCAAAACGCGATCCGCGATTTATTGGACCTTCCGGTCAACGCCGCCGATCTGATGCCAGCGGATGATTCCAGCGGCGGCTTCGACAACGTGGCCAACGCGCTGAGCATTTCGCCGGTACTCTTGGAAGCCTATATTTCCGCCGCCTCGAAAATCAGCCGGCTGGCGGTGGGCGACATGGATACCGTAGCGGGCTCCACCACCTATCGCGGCGACGGCCAATCGCAGGCGCTGCACAAGGAAGGGCTGGCGCTGGGCACGCGCGGCGGCGTAAGCGCGCTGCATGTGTTTCCGCTCGACGCCGAATACGAAATTACCGTGGCGCGCAGCAGCCCCAACAGCGCCTTTGAACTGACGCCCTTTGGCGATAATGACCCGGCGGAAATCGCTATCGACGGCCAGCGCGTGGCGCTGTTACAGCCACGCGACCGCGGCAGCGTGCTATTGAAGCTCAGCGCCGGCGTGCATCAGGTGGATGCCGCCTATCTGCCGTTGTCGGCGGCCTTGGGCGTGGATGATTTGCATTCGGTGTGGGCCACGAGTTCCGGCATCAATTCGCTATCGATTCGCGGCCCGCTCAACCCCAGCGGCCCAGGCGATACCGCCTCGCGGCGCAAAATTTTCATCTGCCAGCCCACGGCGGCGGCGGAGGAAGCCGCCTGCGCCGAGCGTATCCTGCGCCAGTTGGCCACGCGCGCTTACCGTAGACCGGTAGATCAAAAATCGCTGGACATTCTCTTGAGTTTTTATGCGGAAGGCCGTGGCAAGGGCAGTTTTGATACAGGCATTCAATATGCGCTGGCGCGGCTGTTGGTGGACCCACAATTCATTTTCCGCTTCGAGGCGGAGCCGCCGGATTTGGCCGCGGGCGCGGTGTATACGGTGGATGACTACGAACTGGCGAGCCGCCTGTCGTTCTTTTTGTGGAGCAGCATTCCCGACGAACGCTTGATGGACCTGGCCAGCCAGAACAAATTACACGATGAAGCGGCACTCATCGACGAAGTGCAGCGCATGCTGGCCGATCCCAAAGCAGAATCCTTGACCAGCAATTTCGCCACCCAGTGGCTGTCGCTCAGGCGTTTGAGTACGGTCAATCCAGTATCGGTGGATTTCGACAATGCCTTGCGCGAGGCCATGCTGACGGAAACGCAATTATTGTTCGCCGATGTGCTGCGCAATGACGCCAGCATCATCGAGTTTCTCGACGCCGATTACACCTTCGTCAACGAACGGCTGGCGAAACACTACGGCATTCCCGGCATTCGCGGCAGCCACTTCCGCAAGGTGAGTTTGCCCGATTCCGCGCGCCGCGGCATTTTGGGGCATTCCAGTATTCTCACCATCACCTCGGCGCCCAACCGCACCTCGCCGGTGATCCGTGGCGCCTGGGTGCTGGAAAACCTGCTGGGCACGCCGCCGCCCGCGCCGCCGCCAGGGGTGGAAACCAACCTCGAAGTAAGCGTGCCCGGCGGTGGCCGCGTCATGACGGTGCGTGAACAATTGGAACAGCATCGCGCCAATCCCTCTTGTTCCGCCTGTCACGGCGTCATTGATCCCTTGGGTTTCGCGCTGGAAAACTTCGACGCCATCGGCAAATGGCGTGATGAAGCCGGCGGGCAGCCGGTCAATACCTCATCGACGCTCTTCGATGGCAGCGCCCTGCAAGGCCCGCAAGGGCTGCGCGAGGCGTTGTTGGCCCGCGAGGACTTATTTGTAGAAGCGTTCATCGAAAAACTGATGACTTACGCGCTTGGCCGGCGCATCGAGTATTACGACATGCCCGCCATCCGCGCCATCGCGCAACAAGCAGAGCAGCAAGGCTACCGGATGAGCGCCATCGTGCAGGGCATCGCCGAATCGGCGGCGTTCAGAATGCGCGTGAAGGAAGGCGCGGCGCAGTCCGAAGCGGCGCGAGTTGTTACGAATTAACGAACACCTAAAAAGTCGTCATTCCCGCGAAGGCGGGAATCCATAAAGCAGGCCGTAAAGTAGTCACCTGGATTCCCGCCTGCGCGGGAATGACGATGGATAAATTAACCGGATTTTTGCGATACCGTCGTCAGAGAAAATTAAACAGCGTAAATATCAACAGGAGAGGCTTATGTTCATCACCCAAAAACATCTATCCCGCAGAACCCTGTTGCGCGGCGCCGGCGTCAGCGTAGCCTTGCCCTGGCTCGACGCCATGACGCCCGCGCTGGCGCAAGCCGCCGCGCCCAAGCCGCGCTTGAGCTTCATTTATATTCCGCATGGCGCGACCATGAGCAAGTGGACGCCGGAACAAACGGGCAAGAATTTCACCTTCTCCGAAATTCTGTCACCGCTGGAACCGTATCGCGATTATCTGAACGTGATCAGCGGCCTCGCCAACGAACCGGTGGGGCCTTGGGCGGGCGAAGATTCCGGCGGCGCGCAAAATCACTCCCGCGCCGCCGCCGCGTTTTTGACCGCCGCGCATCCGGTCAAGGGCGACAAAGCCTTCGTCGGCGAATCGCTGGATCAGGCGGTGGCGCAAGCGCTGGGGCAGGATACGCCGCTGCCGTCTTTGGAATTGGCCATTGAACCCTCGGGCTTGACCTGCGGCACCAATTTCACCTGCGCCTACAGCAATACCCTGGCCTGGAAAACGCCAACCTTGCCGCTGCCGATGGAAAACAACCCGCAATTGGTATTTGAACGCTTGTTCGGCGAAGGCGCCACCGACGCGCAGCGCCGCGAACGCCGCCAGTTGTCCGCCAGTATGCTCGACTCGATCCGCGAACAAGTGGGCGGCTTGAACAAAGCCTTGCCCGCCGCCGACCGTTCGCGGCTGGACGATTACTTACAGGAAGTGCGCGAAATCGAGCGTCGCGTACACCTGGTCGATGCCCGGCTCAGCGCCGATCTGGACCTGCCCGCCGCGCCCACCGGCGTGCCGCGCGATTTCGAGGCGCACGTCGAATTGATGTTCGATTTGCAAGTTTTAGCCTTCAAATCCGAAATCACCCGCATCAGCACCATGATGCTGTCGCGCGAAAACAGCAACACCCGTTATCCAGGCAGCGGTGTCGAAGAAGGCTTCCATAACGCCTCGCATCATTCCAACGAACAAAAGAACAAAGACCGTTTCGCGGTAATCAACCGCTACCACATCACGGTGCTGAAACAGTTTTTTGACCGCCTCGCCGCCACGCCAGATGGCGACGGCACGCTGCTCGATAATTCGCTAGTGCTCTACGGCAGCAGCCTCAGCGACGCCAACGAACACAACTTCGCCCCCCTGCCAGTACTCTTGATGGGCAAAGCCGGCGGCCTCTTCGAAGGCAATCGCCATCTGCGCTTCCCCGAGCACACGCCGCTCGGCAATCTGCATTTGAGCGTGCTGGAAAAATTGGGAGTGCACCGTGAGAGTTTTGGGAATAGTACGGGCTTGTTGGACGTGTAGTGGTGAAACAGCTATTTTTTGTTTTGGTTTTTTGCTTGTATGGCATGGTTTGTTCTGGCGCGGCGGAGCAGGATTTCGTTGCTGCGGATCAGGCGCTACGAGATGAACTCGTACAGCGCATGGAAACGGATCAGGCGGTACGGCGCACAGTCATGGAGCAAGGCGATTCACCGGATTCGGATGTACTGGAAAAAATGGTCGCTATCGACCGCGATAATACCGCGTGGTTGAAACGGATCATCGCCGAGAAAGGCTGGCCCACAATTTCATTGGTTGGCGACGACGGCGCCAGCGCCGCATGGCTATTGGTTCAGCACGCCGACGCCGACCCGGATTTTCAAGCGCAAGTTCTGTCGCTGATGGAAGCCTCTGTAGCAAAGCAGGAGGCATCGCCAGGGAATTTTGCCTTACTGACGGATAGGGTATTGAGCGCACAGGGAAAACCGCAACGCTACGGGACACAGTT
>JAITMI010000107.1 GCA_031277435.1 Pseudomonadales bacterium | reverse complement strand
GTTCATCCGGATATTTTTTCGCTAACTCCCTGGCGTCTTGCGCGAGGTTTTCAGCGAGCGCTCTGACGTCACTGGTATTAGGACCGCGATCAAGTTGCATGCGCAGATCCACGGTGGCTTCCTCGGAGCGGCTCAGTTTCCGTATAGTGACTGGCGCGAAACTGAGCCGCTCGCTGGGTACGCGCCGCGCCAGCATTGCATTTTTTACATAACGGTCAATTTCCCGGTCGAGCGCTTCGAGATCGCCAAACGCCGCGCGCGCCGCGTCGAGTTCGTTTTCGCCGCTATTGAGGCGCCTCAGATAATCCAGCATTTTGTCCGTGCCGGCCTGGTTTGAGTAAAGATAGTGGAATAAGGCCCAACTGCGTCCAATGAAATCGCTGTTGGCCAGCTCGCCGCTGTGGGATTGGTAGAACGCGCTATCCAGCAATTCGTCGATATCAATTTTTTCAACGCCTCCTCTGAACTGGTAAGCGAGGCGGTTATTGGGCATGCCCAGCATTATGTCGCCATTGCTTTCAAAGGAAGAACTGGCGAAATATTCGGCAAAACCCCGGTTAAACCAAGCGGGTGTCGCGAAATTCAGAGTCTCGGCTCTGACATGTTGAGCGTAGGAAGTCATGAGTATTGCTTCGGACTCGGAAGGCTCGCCTCTGGCGCTGGCGTTAATGGGCATGATGAACGCGACGGAAGCTCCGGCGCGGGGTATATAGAAACCTCCAACGGTCGCGGAAGCGCCATCGCCAAAAATTTTACGTATCTTGGAACGGCTGGTAACGTAAATGGTGGGACGATTGGACGGGCTTGGCGTGCCTCGCTGAGAGGGGAATAGCACTGTCATCGCTTGGTGATAGCGTTCCAATTTTTCCGAGAAGTTGCGTAGATCGCGTTCGGAATCATCGGCATAAATGACGAAATGCTCGCTGCTGGCTTCAAGCCAATCCGCGAAGCTGGGAGGCGTGTATAGCAAAATCGCCCCAACAATAAACAAGATGCGTAAACGCATGGAATACTCCTAAGTTTAGTTGTAGCGGGGCTCGGTTACGAAAACTAGCAGATGGGCGCGGCTGGCTCAAGTGGTGTGGCGGTCATGCGGGAAACGTAACTCATCATTCCCGTTTGCGCGGGAATGATGGTTGAAAAATACGTGAAATCAAACCGGCATTGCCCGTAGCGCCTGTGCTACGCGGTCGCCGAAGTCGCTGGTGCTTATCATGGTCACGCCGCTGCCGGGTTTGGAGAGGTCGGCGGTGGAGTAGCCGGCGGCGAATACGCTTTGCATGGCTTGCCACAGGTTGGCGGCTTCCTGGCTCATGTTGAAGCTGAATTCCAGCATCATCGCCACTGAGCCGATCATGGAGTAGGGGTTGGCGATGTTCTTGCCGGCGATGTCTGGAGCGGAGCCGTGCGAGGGTTCGTAATAGGATTTTTGCGGGCCGAGGCAGGCGGAGGGCATCAGGCCCAGCGAGCCGAGGATGCCGCCGCCTTGGTCGGAGAGAATGTCGCCGAACATGTTTTCCATCACCATCACGTCGAACATGGTGGGCTTGAGGCATAAATAAGTGGCGGCGGCGTCCACCAGAATGTGCTCCACTTTTACATCCGGGTAATCCTGGCGCACTTCTTCGAGCACTTCGTTCCATAATACGCTGGATTTAAGCACGTTGGATTTGTGGATATTGTGCAGCAATTTTTTGCGTTTGCGCGCGGTGTCCAAGGCGACTTTGTGGATGGCGCGGATTTGGTCTTCGTCGTATTCCAATACTTCGTTGACGTAGCGCTTGCCCTGGGCGTTGACGCCCATTTCCTTCTTGCCGAAATAGAGGCCGCCTACCAGTTCGCGGATAATCATGATGTTCACGCCGTCGCCGATCACTTCCGCTTTCAGCGGTGAAAAATGCGCCAGCGCCTTGGGTAGATAGACCGGGCGGAAGTTGGCGTAGGTGTTGTAGCGGCGGCGCAGCGGCAGCAAGGCGCCGCGTTCGGGCTGCTGGTCCACCGGAATTTTTTTCGATTCTTCGTGGTTGAGGCCGATCGGGCCTTTGAGAATGGCGTCGGCGGCGTCGCACACGGCCTTGGTGCTCTCGGGGAAGGCGTCGCCGCATTCGAACCAGGCGGAGGCGCCGAAGGGGGGGTGGGTGAGTTCAAATTGCACCTGCTGGCGCTCTGCCACCAAACGCAGGATTTTCACCGCTTCGGCCATGATTTCGGGGCCGATGCCGTCGCCGTCGAGAAGGGCGATCTTGTAGCTGCTCATGGATTGTGCTTCCGGGGTCAAAAAAAGGCCGACACTCTAGCACCGGCGGCGGCGGCTCGAAAGAGAAAACTGGGTGAAGTCCGGCATTTGCGGGGCGCGGGGCGAAGTTACCGGCAAGCGGTGCTTATGGCTGGGAAAAAGCCCCGGCTTAGGACTAGAATACGCGCTTTATTTTCAGTCGCCGTGGTTACGCCGTTCCGCTTGGGTGAGTCTTTGGGCTCAAGGGACCGCCGCAACCTTGGCTCAACGGGTCCAACCCTATTGCGGAGTGTCAAGAACTATGGAGTCTCACAAAGCGCAAGCTGCCAATACCAAACTCGCCACTTGGGTCAACGAAGTCGCCACGCTATGCCAGCCTAAAGCCATTTATTGGTGCGATGGCTCGCAGCAGGAATACGAGCGGCTATGCGAGGAACTGGTGCAGGCGGGGACTTTCATCAAGTTGAATGAAGCGCTGCGTCCGGGTTGCTTTTTGGCGCGTTCCGATCCGCGCGACGTGGCGCGCGTCGAAGACCGCACCTTTATTTGCAGTCAGCGCCAGGCGGACGCCGGCCCCACCAACAACTGGGAAGACCCGGCCGCCATGCGCAATCGCCTCAATGGCCTGTTCAAAGGCTGCATGGCGGGCCGCACGATGTACGTGATTCCCTTCAGCATGGGCCCCCTCGGTTCGGACATCGCGCAGATCGGCGTGCAGATCACCGATTCGCCCTACGTGGTGGTGAGTATGCGCATCATGGCGCGCATTGGCTCCCGTGTGCTGGATCTGCTTGATGACAACAAATTCATCCGCTGCCTGCACTCGATCGGCTACCCCTTGAGCGGCGGCAAGCAAGACGTGCCCTGGCCCTGCGACCCGGAAAACCGCTACATCGTGCATTTTCCGGAAACGCTCGAAGTGTCCTCTTACGGCTCCGGCTACGGCGGCAACGCGCTCCTGGGCAAGAAGTGCGTGGCGCTGCGCATCGCCTCGGTGATGGCGCGCGACGAAGGCTGGATGGCCGAACACATGATGATCGTCGGCGTCGAAGACCCGCAAGGCAACAAAACCTACGTGGCCGGCGCCTTCCCCTCGGCCTGCGGCAAGACCAACCTCGCCATGCTGATTCCGCCCAAAGGCTTTGAAGGCTGGAAAGTCTGGACCGTGGGCGACGACATCGCCTGGATCAAGCCAGCCGCCGATGGCCGCCTGCATGCGATCAACCCCGAAGCCGGTTTCTTCGGCGTAGCGCCGGGCACCTCGATGGACTCCAACCCGGCGGCGATGCAAACCATGGTCAAAAACACCATCTTCACCAACGTGGCGCTGACCGACGACGGCGACGTGTGGTGGGAAGGCATGAGCAAAGACAAACCGGCGCACCTGATCGACTGGCGCGGCAACGATTGGACGCCCGCGAGCACAACTCCCGCCGCGCACCCCAACGCGCGCTTCACCGCGCCCGCTGGCCAATGCCCGAGCATCGACCCCGAATGGGAAAACCCCAAAGGCGTGCCGATCAGCGCCTTCTTGTTCGGCGGCCGCCTCAGCACCACCTTCCCGCTGGTGTATCAGAGCCGCGATTGGGCGCATGGCGTATACATGGGCGCCACCTTGGGTTCGGAAGCCACCGCCGCCGCCGACAACCAGGCCGCCATCCGCCGCGACCCAATGGCGATGCTGCCGTTCTGCGGCTACAACATGGGCGATTACTGGAAGCACTGGCTGGATATGGAAGGTAAAGTTAAGAATTTGCCGAAGATTTTCCGCGTCAATTGGTTCCGCAAATCGCCGAACGGCAAATGGCTGTGGCCTGGTTTCGGCCAGAACATGCGCGTGTTGCAATGGGTGGTCAAGCGCGTGAACGGCCAAGCGCCGGGCCAGGAAACCGTGTTCGGCACCGTGCCGCATTACGAGGACATCAATTGGAACGGCTTGGCTTACGATCAAGCCACCTTCAATGAACTGATGGCGGTGGACAAGAGCAACAGCCGCCGCGAGTTCGAGGATCAAGCCAAGATGTTCAACGAAATGGGCGGCGCGCTGCCGCCCCAGTTGGAAAAAATCCGCCAGGAAATGCTCGCCAGTCTGGCTTGAACGGTCGTCACAAATGAAAACTCAGGGTTGGTCCAGCAGGCCAGCCCTGAGTTTTTTTATTCCTCGCCATTACCGTTTTCGCGTTCCCCAGGATCACCCATGAACAAACCCGCCGCCAATAAAACCGTCGGTTTCGTGTCGCTCGGCTGCCCCAAGGCGCTGGTGGATTCCGAACGCATTCTCACCCAATTGCGGCTCGAAGGTTACGACATCGTGCCGAGCTACGAAGACGCCGACGTAGTGGTGGTCAACACCTGCGGCTTCATCGATTCCGCCAAACAGGAATCGCTCGATGCCATCGGCGAAGCCCTGCGCGAAAACGGCAAGGTGATCGTCACCGGCTGCATGGGTAAAAATGCCGAGGAAATTTTGCGCGTGCATCCCAAAGTGCTCAGCGTCACCGGGCCGCAAGCGTATGAAGCGGTGGTCGGCGCGGTGCATCAAGTCATTCCACAACCGGCGCCCAAGCACGATCCCTTCACTGACCTGGTGCCGCCGCAAGGCATCAAGCTCACGCCGCGCCACTATGCCTATTTGAAGATCAGCGAAGGCTGCAATCACCGCTGCTCCTTCTGCATCATCCCCGCGCTGCGCGGCGACCTGGTGAGCCGCCCGGTGGGCGAAGTATTGGAAGAAGCTGAACGTCTGGTCAACGCCGGCGTGCGCGAACTCTTGGTAATTTCGCAAGACACCAGCGCCTACGGCGTGGATTTGAAATACCGCACCGGCTTTTGGCAGGGCCGCCCGGTCAAGGGCAACATGCAGGGCTTGTGCGAAGCCCTGGCCGATCTCGGCATCTGGGTACGCCTGCACTATGTGTATCCTTATCCGCATGTCGATCACATAATGCCGCTCTTGGCCAGCGGCCTCATCCTTCCTTATTTAGACATTCCGTTCCAGCACGCCAACCCGCGCATCCTCAAACTGATGAAACGCCCCGCCGCCACCGAAGACACGCTGGCGCGCATTCAATCCTGGCGCCGCGACGTGCCCAATCTCACGCTGCGCAGCACCTTTATCGTCGGCTTCCCCGGCGAAACCGAAGCCGAATTCGAGGAGCTGTTAGCGTTTCTCAAGGAAGCGCAACTCGATCGCGTCGGCTGCTTCAAATACTCCGCCGTCGATGGCGCCAGCGCCAACGCCTTGCCCGATGCCGTGGCGGAAGAGGTGAAGGAAGAGCGCTGGCAACGCTTCATGGCCACCCAGCAAGCCATCAGCGCCGCGCGCCTGCAAGCCAAAATTGGCGAGGAAATCGACGTGATCGTGGATGAAGTGCATGAGGACCACGCCATCGCGCGCTCCATGGCCGACGCGCCGGAAATCGACGGCGTGGTTTATTTAGAACACCCCGAAGGACTCGAAGCGGGCGACATCGTGAGCGTCACCGTGCGGGATGCGGATGAGTATGATTTGTATGCGTGAAGTGCTGAGTTGGCCGCGAAAGTATTTTATTTCTTGTATCACTGAACTTGCCGCGAATACGTACTACCCCTTCCCCCGCGTGCGGGGGAAGGTTGGGTTGGGGGGAAGCGTGCCCGCCAACGCCCCCTCCCCAACCCTCCACCGTAAACGGGGGAGGGAGTATTCGCGCATAGGGAAGATAGCAACACTCAAACTATTCACCTTGAGTTTCGCCATCACTCTGCCCCCACCCCTCTCCGCCCAAGCCCCCCCCATCGAAGAACTCATCGTCACTTCCAGCCGCATCCCCCAGCCGCTCTGGCGCATCGGCACTTCCGTATCCGTACTCAGCGGCACGGAAATCGACGCCCACGGCAACCTGATCTTGACCGATGTGTTGCGCCAATTGCCCGGCATCGCCGTCAGCGGCAACGGCGGCGCGGGCAAGGCCACCACCTTGCGTATTCGCGGTGAGGAAGGCTTCCGCACGCTCACGATCATGGACGGCATACGCCTGAGCGACCCTTCCGGCCCGCAGATCATGCCCTTGCTCGAACATCAACTGAGCGGCGGGCTGGGCCGCGTGGAAGTGCTGCGTGGCCCGCAAGGGCTTGGCTATGGCGCCGATGCTGGCGGCGTGCTCGCCATTTCCTCGCGCCAAAACGGCGGCGGCATGAACGCCATGCTTGATGCGCAAACCGGCCGCTACGGCACGCGGCAATACAGCGCCAATCTGGGCGGCGGCAACGAGCGGGTGGATTTTTCCCTCAGCGCGCTCGATTTTCAGACCGAAGGTTTCAATACCTTCGTCCCCGATCAAACGCTGGCGGATAACGACGGCTACGCTAACACCACGCTGCATGGCCGCCTGGGTGTCGCGCTGAGCGAAGCCTGGCGCATGGAACTGGTACGGCGGCAAGTAAAGGGCGACAACCAGCTTGATAACTGTTTTTTGACCGATGTGACACATAACTGCGCCGACACTTACGACCTGCAAGCCTCGCGCGCCGCCTTGCAATATGAATCAGCGGCCTTCTCCCATGCGTTCAGCTACGCCAGCACCGATACCGGGCGCGAAAATTTCGCGGAAGGTATTTCCGTTTTCACCACCGCGGGTGAACTCGAACGCTGGGAATACCTGGGCAGCGCACGCGCCTTGCCAGGGTTCGATCTGGTATTTGGCGCCGATCTGGAACGTTCGGACTTCAATGAAGGCGGGCGCGACAACCTTGGCTATTATCTGGAATATCTCAGCGACTTTTCCGATAGCCTCTCGCTGAGCGCCGGCGCGCGCTATGATGACAACGACGATTTCGGCGCCAACACCTCCTACCGCTTGAGCGGCGCTTATCTATTCACCCTCGGCGGCGGCACGGTGAAACTCAAGGGCAGCTACGGCACCGGCTTCCGCGCGCCAAGCCCTTACGAAATCGCCTACAACGCCGGCGCTTTTGCCTATCCGCCCGCCTCACTGGTCAATCTGGCGCAAGAAAAAAGCCGCGGCGCGGAAGCGGGCCTCGAATACTTCACCGCGGATGGCCTGCATCTGGAAGCGGTGTACTTCGATCAGAAAGTGGAGGACGCGATCTACTTCGACCTTTCCAGCTTCAGCGGCTACTTGCAAGATGCCGGCCTCAGCCGTTCACGCGGTATTGAACTTAGCGGTCAATTTCATCTGAGCGAGACGGTGGATGTAAGCGTCAACTACACCTACAACGAC
>JAITMI010000059.1 GCA_031277435.1 Pseudomonadales bacterium | reverse complement strand
GTATAGCGCCTATCGTCTTGATCCTGCGTATAGCGGAAGCTCTGGCCTACGGCGTCTTCGGGGCTGGCGAAGCCGAAACGTCTGGCGGCGCCGCGCGTGATCACGATGCCGAGGTTACGCCCGGACAAATCCGTATCGCCAGGGTTGAATAATTCCGAAGGATAATCCAGGGAAAAATTGCGGCCAGCGAGCAGGGGAATCCGGTAAGTGTCAAGAAATTCCGGATCAACCTGAATGAACGTTACAGTTTGCTCAATGGGTTCCCCCGCGTTGGTGCCTTCGGCCAGGCGTATCCAGTTATTGAACGCGGTGGTGGAGGTAGGCATGGCGGAGAGCGCCGCCACGCTTTGTACTTCGGGAAGTGCGCGCAGTTCATTTTTGAACGCTTCGAAGCCGCTGGCATCGGAATTCGTCTGGTAGCGCGTATCGAGTACCGCCAGATTGTCCGGGTCCAAGCCAATATCGACCTCTTGCAGCAAATTCACTTGCAGATAAATGCCCAGCACCAGGAGCGCGGCGAGCGTCGATAACGCGAACTGAAAGAAGATCACTGAACTTGCCGCCTTCCAACTGAAGCGCGAACCGCGCGGGCGTAGCGCCTGTTGTTTGATGGCGCTCTGGCTGGTAAACAGTGCGGGCGAGGCGTTGACCAGGGCGCACAGCGCGAGCACCGCCAAGGCCAGCCAGCCCCAGAGCTGGGGCCGCAGCATGTCGGCGAGCGTCATGGGCACGGCGACGGCGGCGGAAAACACCGGTACAAGTAGCTCCAGCAGCACCGCGGACAAGAGCAGCGCGGGGCCGCTGACGGCCAGCGATTCGGTGATCAACTGCATGACCAGATTGTGTTTGGTGGCGCCAAAGGCGGTTCTGACGCCCAGCTCCTTGGTGCGCAACTGCAACTGCCCCAGCGTGAGGCTGATGTAATTGACGCTGGCGCCGGCGATCACCAAGAGCGACAGTATCCACATGCCGAAATAGGTATTGCGGCGGGTAAAGTCATCGCCGCTGGTGCCGCCGGTGCGCGGGTCGAGGTAAATTTCCGTCAAGGGTTGCAAGCCAAGGATGAACTGGTTGCGCTGCAAAATCGGTATGTCTTGCTCGGCGGAGCGGCGATAAGGAATGGCTGCTAAATCCGCGTTCACCGTGCGCGCCGTCTCCGGGTTCTGGAACGACACAAACATGGTATGGCCGGTGGTCAGGAGCCAGAACTGGTTATTCAACATCGCCCCGCTGAGCAGGCGCTGCGTGGTGTCGTAAGAGACCAAGGCTTGCATGGGGAAGCTGGTTTGTGGCGGTAAATCCTGAAATATGCCGCTCACTTCAAGGTCGTAGAGTTGATCCAGGCGCAGCGTTTTGCCTATGGCGTCAGTGGCGCTGCCAAAGTATTTCACCGCGGCGGCTTCGGATAACAGCACTTTATTGGGCCCAACCAAGGCATTGGCCGGGTCGCCTTGCAGCACTTTGATGCTGAACAGCGACAGAATGCTGGGTTCGGCGTAATAGTATTCCTGGTCAAAAACCGTAGTTTCGTAGCCGAACACGCCATTGCGCCGCAGGACCACGCCCAATTCGTCATACAGCCCCGCGTATTCCTGTTTGAAGGGTTCGATCCAGGCGTTGGAGCCAAGGTAATCGCGGACTCTGGCGCCATTTTCGCGGCTCACGTATTCGTCCACGACACGGTAAATTTGCTCGCGTTTGGCGATGTGCGCGTCATAACTTTGCACGAAATTCACGTAAGTGACCAATAGCGCCACGGCCACGAGGCCGAGCGCCAGGCCCAGGACTTTGACCAGGTAATACAGCGGTTGCTTCGTAATCCAAGACAGCGCGGTACGAAAATTTGCCAGAAACATAGGAACGGCCTCTACAAGTGTGCTCTTTGTTGTGCATCATGGGGTGAATGCCGGGGAGGCATTCCCATTATGGCAGGCAAAAGTTGTGCCAAAATAGAGAGTCAATAAAATCAAAGAGTTATGTGAAAGGCTTGGGATGAGGTGTCCGCTGGCGGACGATTTTCGTCCGTTTCCGGACAGTGGCGGACAGTTTTGAGCCTGGGCTTGCTGATCTCATGTAGCAAAACTGCGTATTTGCGCGGCGAGGCTGGCGAGCTTGGCGGGATCTTCGGGTTTGTGGTCGTGGGACGAGATATAGCCTTCGTAGCGTTCAAAATACTTATCGACGTTGGAGGAAATGGGTTTGAATTCCGAACTGTTGCCCGTGCCGTGCATGGGAAACAGCTTGGCGTGCAGATGATCGACGCCATAGCCTTCAAAGATCATGCCGGTGCGCGCTACGCCATCGAGCGCGCGGTCCAGCAATAAACCCACTTGCTTCGCCGCCTTGATCAGCGCGTTGATGTCCTCATCCGTTTGCGCAAACAGGTAACTGGATAAATGCCGCTTGGGAATTACCACGGAAAAACCAGGCGTGTTGGGGCGGATTGAGAGAAAAGCCAGGTGCGCTGTGTCCTCCCATATCTTGTGACAGGGAAGGGCGCCGGCAACGATGTCGCAGAAAACACAGCTCAAGGGATGCTCCTTTGCGGATGTTGAATGGTTGGATGGTCTGCTTCCTACCGCAGGGAGTTTAGCTTATCTTTCCAACAGGCATTCCATCACCTTTGGAGGATCGACCGTGGACCCACTCGACCTAAGCGCCGCATCTGTACCCGCCGCACCGATTCGCAGACGTGAACTATTGGCCTCCAGCCTCGCGTTCGCAGCCGCCGCGCTGCCGGGCGCGGCCCGGACTGTACTGGCGGCGGAATCGGCGGCTTCGGCGGCGCCCACCGACGCCAGCGCCGCCGACGCCAAGCTGCTGCCCGGATTCCGGGTGGAGCGCGTCAAGACCAGCGGCGCGGAGCTTTATACCGTCGTCGGCGGCAGCGGCCCGCCGCTGCTCTTGATCCACGGCGCGCCGCTGACGCATCTGTCGTGGAGCCGCGTGGCGCCGGAGCTGGCCAAGCGCTTCACCATCATTGCGCCGGACCTGCGCGGCTATGGCGACAGCAGCAAGCCGCCGGATGGCGAAGATCACATCTATTACTCCAAGCGCGCGATGGCGCAGGACAAGATCGAGTTGATGCGCCACTTCGGCTACGAGAGTTTCGCGGTGGTGGGCCATGATCGTGGCGGCCGCGTGGCGCATCGTCTGGCGCTGGATTATCCGGGGGCGG
>JAITMI010000023.1 GCA_031277435.1 Pseudomonadales bacterium | reverse complement strand
GGAAAGCCGTAGTAGTCGAACAAGAGTTCCGGCGCGGGATCGTCGTACACCGACACCCGCTGCGCCTCCCAATGCGCGCTGATCAGCACGATTGCCCGCGGTTTGGCGAAACGCTCGGGCAGGCCGCGCAGAAAATCTTGCAACTCAGCGTGGCTGGGATCATCGGTCAACGGCAGCGGGCCGCCGCCATGAGGCAAATAGATGATGGGCGCTCGGGTATTCATGACAACAACTCCTGTGACGACAGCTCCTACCCATGGGGCAAGCAGACTACCATTTTTACGCCATCACGGGTATTACTGAGCCTGTGCCGCCTGGCGCTGTTCTTCCAGGCGCAGCGTCATCGCTTGTTCGTTGAGCGCGATTTCATAGAGATAGCCTTCGGGGTCGATGAAGGGATTGGGCTCTTGGCCGATGCGCGGGTATTTTTCCGCCATGCGGTACATGGCCGGATGCGAGCCCAGCGGCACGTCGGCGGGGATGGCGCGCAGCTTGGCGTAGCTTTGGCGGTATTGCTCGAAGATGCCGGGGCGATCTGGGTGGTTCCATAACTGATAGTTAGGGTTGACGCCCAGGCTGCAAATGATCACCACTTTATGCGGCGCGCCGTTGGCGTCGGTAACGTCGAATTCCCAACTGGCGCAGCCGTCGGTGTGGCCGGGGGTGAGGCGGGCGGTGAGCGTTTCGCCGCCGAGCGTGATGGCGTCGCCATCGGCGATAACGCGGTCGATCGGATGTTCCTTGCCGCCGGGCCGCATGGCGCGCAGCCCCGGCACTTGTTCGGCGACGGCGATGACTTGCGCGCCGCTCAGTTCCTTGGCCAGAGCGTCGCCTTCCATGTGGTCGGCGTGTTCATGGCTGCCGATGATGATGGCGATGTCCTCGAACTTGAAGCCGAGTTTTTCCACCGAATCCTTGAGCGTCGGCACGTTGCGCTCGTAGTCGCTGTTGATGAGGATGTGGCCGGCGTCGGTGGTGATGAGGAACGAAGCCAGCGTTTCGGTGCCTATGTAATAGACGTTGTCGATGATGTGATGCGGCGGAAACTGCGTGTCCATCTGCTCTGGCGTGCCGATATTGCGGCGGAAGAGATCGTCGGGCATCAAGCGCGGCAGGTCCTGCGCGCCGAGCGGGGCGGCTAATGGGGCGAGAAATAGGGCGAGAGTCATGGCGGTCAGTGGTGTTTTCATGGTTTTTTGCTCCGCTGTTGGTCGTTGTTTTTAGCAGGTCTTTGGCGCTGTGTGAGCGGGTATAATCGCCGCATGTACGATATTTACGACATCATCCTGCTGTTTCCCTTGGTTGTGTTCGGCTGCTATTGGTGGCGCGCCAGCGAACAGAAACGTATCGCCGTGGCTGGCGCGCGCGCCTATTGTCTGGAACGCGAACTGCAATTGCTCGATGAAACGCTGGTGTTCAAGCAGCACCGCATCGAGAAAGAGAGCCGCCGCCCGCCCGCCAATGCCCTGCCCGCCAGCCCCAATGCGCCGGTACGTCTGCCAGAACCGCGGCGGCGGCTGTGCCGCGTTTACGAGTTCGATTACAGCCAGGGCGGGCAGGACCGCCAAAGCGGCGAAATCATCCTCAGCGGCTACCGCGTGCTGCGTGTGATCTTGCACAGTCAGGTGCTGGAAATCACTAACTATCAATAGCCATCAATAGTGCCGCGCTGGGTTCCGTGCCGGCGGGTGCCGTGGCGAGACACGCTGCAAGTACGTCCCTGTACGCTCCTTTTCGGCCATCCATGGCCTCCAAGGGTCTCGCCACGGCACCCGCCGGCACGAAACCTTGGCAGTTTACGTTAACGGTCAGGATTCTTAATTTCATTCGCGGCCTCATCCTCAGGCAAATACAGCGGCCCATTTTCCGGCAAATAATATTCACGGTAGATGGTAATGAAGGCCAAGAGCAGCGCGATCAGAATCGGCCCCACGATGAAGCCCGTCACGCCGTAGACGTTGGCGCCGCCGAGCATGGCGCAGAAGATCAAAAGAATCGGCATCTTGGCCTGGTTGCCGATCAGGATCGGCTTGAGCAAGTTGTCGATCATGCTCACCGCGAAGAAACCCCACGCTAACAGAAAAATCCCCCAGCCCGGCGTCTGCGTGAAGATGAAAATGCCAAGCGGCAGCCAGACCAGGCCCGCGCCTACCACAGGAATCAGCGCGGCGAAGCCGGTGAGCACGCCAAACAAGAGCGCCAGCGGCACGCCGGCGATTATGTAACCGATCAAGGCCAAAGCGCCTTGCACGCTGGCGGTAATCAAAGCGGCGCGGATCACCGCCGTCACCGTCTCATACACGCGCAGCGCTACGGCGCGGGCGTGATCGTTTTCCATCGGCAAAATATCCAAAAACCAGCGCAAAAAACGCTCGCCGTCGCGGAAACAGAAATACATCAGCGCCAGGATCAGCATCAGGTTAATCAGCGCGAACAACAGGTTGCGCGCGGTGGCGGCGCCTAAGTTGGCGAGCAGCAGGCTGCCGCCTTGCACGCTGCGCAATAGATATTGTTCAAAATCAAAGCTGGCGAAGAGCGGCGTTTGCTCGATCCAATCGAGCAAATTCTGTAAGGGTACGCTCAAAAAGTCCGGCAGCATCGCCACCACGTCGATGCCCTCGGAGGCTTCGATCGAACTCAGCCAGTTCTGTACCGTTGGGTAGAGTTGGGTGGATTGCACGCCCACGATCCAGAACACCACGATCACCGGCACCAAGACCAGCAATAAGACCGCGCCGGTACATAAGCCCGCCGCCAGATTACGATTCGGCCAGCGGCGTTCGATCTGCTTGTAAGCTGGCCAGAACACCAGCGACAGCGAACAGGCCCAGATGATGACGTTGCCGAACAGCGACAAAATCAGAATCAATTGATACAGCAAAAAAGCGAAAACGCCGAAAAAAAACCAGCGGAATATGGTGCGCTGATCGGCTGGATGCGGCAGCAGAGGGGGGACGGACGGCAAAGGTCGCGGCGGTTCTTGCCGTGGTGAGGCGAAACGCTGGCTGTCGTCAGACATGCTGACTTCCTGTGGCTGTGGTAATGAAATTACGCGGGAGTATAGCAGCCACCGCCCGGCGTCAACCAAGCGTCAGGGCGCCTGGCTCAGCGACAGCAGCGGGTCGGTATCGGCCTGCCAGCCGCCGCCGAGCGCCTGGAACAAGCTGATGCGCGCATTGAGCTGTTGCAGCTTGCTGTCGAGCCAGGAATTGCGCGTGCTGAACAGCGTGTTCTGCGACTGCAACATGGTCTGGTAATCCGACAAGCCTTCCTGGTAGCGCAGTTCGGCGATGCGGAAGGATTCCTCCGCCGCTTCGAGGTTTCTGAGGGCGACCTGCCCTTGCTGTTCCAAGAGTTGAATATTGCTCAGCAATACTTCCACTTCGTTGAGGGCGCCAAGCACGGCGCGGCGGTAGTTGGCGAGGCTGGTTTCCAGGCTCAACTTGGCTTGGTCGATGTTGCGGAAGCGCTGACCGTTGTCGAGCAGGGTTTGCACCAAGGTGGCGCTGACGGTAAGCGCGCTGTCGGGCGAGGTGACGAGCTCAGTCAAGGACAGGCTGGCGGCGCTGGCGTTGCCGGTCAGGTTGATCTGCGGAAACAGCGCGGTACGCACCACGGTGAGGTTGGCGTTGGCGCTGCGCAGCGAAGCTTCGCTTTGCACCAGATCGGGCCGGCGCCGCAATAACTCGGAAGGCAAACCCGGCTGCACTTGGGGCACGCTGAGCGCATCGAGGGTCTGCCCGCTCATGTCGAAGCCCTGCACGTTGCGGCCCACCAAGAGCGCCAGCGAGGCGCGCGTGGAAAGATCGCTCTGCGCCAGACTGCGCAAATTGGCGCGTTCACGCTCGATGGCGATCTGCTGCTGCAAGGCTTCGATCGGCACCGCCACGCCGGCATCGACGCGGGCTTGAGCGATGATGCCGATGGCTTCGGCGTTGGCCAGGTTTTGCTGTGCGGCCACCACTCTGTCGCGGGTGAGCAGCAATTGGAAATAGGTGGAAGCCGCGGTGCCAAGCGTATTCAAGGCCAGGTCCGCAGCCTGCGCCACGCGGCCTTCGTAATCGGCTACCGCGCGTTCATAGGTGGCGGGCTTGCTGAGAATACCGGTGTAGTTGAGGCCGGCGTTGAGCGAGAAGGGATCGCCGCCGCTGTCTTCGACGCTGCCGGTATCGCCGTCGGTTCTGCTGTAGCGCGCGCCAGTGCCGATAGTGACGCTCGGCGTCGGCAACAGGGCAAAACCTGCTTCGCGCAGCGTCAGTTGCGCGGCTTCCAGGTTGCGCTGGTTGTTGGCGAGGTCGAAATTGTTGGCCTGCACCTGGGTGATGAGCGAATTCAGCTCCTCGTTCTGAAAACCCGTCCACCAAGCGGTGTCCGGCCAGATCTGGGCCTCGCCGGCAAGCGGCGCCTGCCAGGCGCCGGGTACATCGGTGGTTTCCAAGGGCGGCGTCGTGCCCACGCAGGCACTCAGAAGCGTAGCACTGACAAAAACAACAGGAATGAAACGAAAATACATGGGCATCATCAATCGTTAGCCAGCGCCACCACGGGGTCGAGCCGGGAGGCCTTGCGGGCGGGAGCGAAACCGAAAATCAAACCAATGGCGGTGGTGCAGCAGAAGGCCAGAATGACCGGCGTCCAGGTAAAGGCGACGCTGACGCCGAAATACGGCGCTCCCAGCGCCACGCCAACGCCCAAGAGAACGCCCATCACCCCGCCCACGCAAGACACCACAATGGCCTCGGACAAAAACTGCGCCAGAATATCGCGCTGCCGCGCGCCGGTGGCCATGCGGATGCCGATTTCGCGGGTGCGTTCGGTGACCGACACCAGCATGATGTTCATGACGCCGATGCCGCCCACGAGCAGCGAAATTGCCGCCACCGAGGCCAGCATCGCGGTAAAGGTATCTTGCGAGGCGCTGACGGTGTCGATCAACTCCGCGCTGTTGAACATGCGGAAATCTTCGACGCCGTGGCGTTCCTTCATGAATGAGGTGAGATCGTCTTGCGTATCGTTGATCCTGTCCACGTCATCCACGAACACCGCGATGGAACGGGCGTACTTCTGCCCCATCAGGCGCAGCGAGCCGGCGCGGAAGGGCACGAACACCGCGTCGTCCTGGTCATTGCCATTGGCGGCGCCGCCCTTGCGGGTGAGTACGCCAATCACCTGGAACGGGATGTTGCTGATCAAAATATATTCACCGAGCGGATCCTGGCCATCAGGGAACAAGGTATCGACCACGGTGGCGCCGAGCACCGCCACGGCGGCGTAGGTATCGTTGTCCTCGCGGGAGAAAAACACGCCGCGCGCCAAGGGCCAGCTTCGCATCTGTGGCAATAGTTCCGAGGTGGCGGTGACGTTGGTGCTGTGGTCGAGGCGCTGAAAGCGGATGGTGTAATTGCCCTGCAATTCCGGCATGGCGCCGAGCACGTTGGGCACGCTTTCCATCACCGCGTCGGCGTCTTCATAGGTGAGCGTCGATTGGTTGCCGCGCCGCCCTTCCACCCGCTGCGGCTGCATGTTGAGCATGTTGGTGCCGATGGAACTGATGCGTTCCACGATGTCCTGCCGCCCGCCTTCGCCGATGGCGATGATCGCCACCACCGAGGCCACGCCGATGGCGATGCCCAAGAGCGCGAGAAAAGTGCGTGAGGCATTGTCGCGCAGTGAGCGTAGCGCCATGCGGATCGCTTCGTGCACGCCGGCCAGGATGCCGCCGTCACGGCGGCTGAGGAAGAGATCGCGCAGTTCGCTGTTGTGTTTGGCGTCCACCGCGCCTTCGACGTGGCCGGTATCGGAAAGCACGCTGCCGTCACGGAACTCGATCACGCGGTCGGCATGCGCCGCTACTTTGTTGTCGTGGGTGATGATGATGACGGTGTGGCCTTCGCGGGCCAGATTTTCGAGCAGCGCCATGACTTCGACGCCGCTTTGCGAATCAAGCGCGCCGGTGGGTTCGTCCGCCAGGATCACCTTGCCGCCGTTCATCAGCGCCCGCGCGATCGACACGCGCTGCTGCTGACCGCCCGAAAGCTGCGTGGGCCGGTGGTCCATGCGCTGCCCCAAACCGAGCGAGGTCAACAGCGCCTGCGCGCGGCGGCGGCGCTCCTCGGCGGGCAGGCCAGCGTAAACCGCGGGCACTTCCACGTTTTCCTCGGCGGATTCGGCGCCTAAGAGGTTGTAGCTTTGGAACACGAAACCAAAGGCTTCGCGCCGCAGCCAGGCCAGGTCGTCAGCATCAAAACTTTTGATGTCGCGGCCAGCGAACAGATAGGTGCCGGAACTGGCGCGGTCGAGGCAGCCCAAGAGGTTCATCAAGGTGGACTTGCCGGAGCCGGACTGGCCGACGATGGCGACGAATTCGCCCGGATAAATTTTCAGGTCGATGCCGCGCAGCGCCTGCACTTCAACCCCGCCTCCGGTGACGAAGGTGCGGCGGATGTTGCGCAGCTCGATCAGCGGAATCGCCTGTTCGCCATAACGCTCCGCCGTAGCGGAGGCGGAACGGGAGGCGCTGGCCTTGATATTTGCCGCGTCAGCGGTAAGCGTGCTGCTCATTAGCGCACCCTGATGTTGAAGCCGCCGCCGCCACCGCCGCCGCCACGGTTGTTGAACTGTTGCTGCTGTTGCGGTTGCGCCGACGCCGAGGACTCCGCCTGCACGACACCGGCGACCACTTCTTCGCCTTCCTGCAAGCCAGACACCACTTCAGCGGAAATACGGCTGGTGACGCCAACCAGCACCTGACGCTGTTCACGGCTGCCATCGGCCTTGACCACGGTGACTTCCGCCGGACGCCGCGCGACGGCGCCGGGAGGCAGCTCGCCTCCGGGGCCAGGGCCGCGCAGTACCAAGCCGCCGCCAGGGTTCCCCGCCGCGCCGCCGGGCGGCCCTTGCCGCGCCGCCCCGCCACCCGCCGGGGGTGGGCTGAACTTGATCGCCCCCAGCGGCACGGTGAGCACATCACGCGCGGCGGAGGTAACGAAATACACTTGCGCGGTCATTTCGGGAAACAGTGAACCATCTTCGTTTTCGGTATCGAACAGGCCGGTATAAAGCACCACGTTATTGGTCACCACTGGCGTTGGCAATATCTGCCGCACCGTGCCGAACCAGCGGCGCGTGCCGCCGCCGAGGGTGGTGAAGTACACTTCCATGCCTTTTTGGATGCTGCCGATGTCGGCTTCGGAAATACCGGCTTCCACGGTCATCAACGACAAATCCGCGATGCGCATGACCGTCGGCGCCTGCTGCGAGGCATTGAGCGTGACGCCTTCGAGCAGATTGATCGATACCACGGTGCCGGCGCTCGGCGCGTAAATCTTGGTGTAGCCCAACTGGGTTTCGTCACTGGTGAGAGTGGCCTTGCTTTGCTCGATCTGTTTTTCCAACTGGACCAGCGAGGACTCGGCGGAGGCAAGATTGTTGACGGCGTTGTCGTATTCGAGCTGGCTGGTGGCCTTGTCATTCATCAAGCGTTCCTGGCGCGCGGCATTGGCCCGGGCCAATTCCAGCGAGGCGCGGCGGGAGTCGATTTGCGCCTCCTGCCCCTCAATGCTGGCGCGGCTGGCGTCCACTTTGGCGATTTGCACGCGGGCGTCGATTTCAGCCAGAAGCTGGCCCTGCTCCACCACGTCGCCGACTTCCACGTACAGTTTCTCCAACTGACCGCTCACCTGCGCGCCCACGTCCACGTAACGGCTGGGCTTGAGCGTGCCGGCGGCGGCGATGGTGTTTTCGATGCTGCCGCGCGTCACCTTGGCTAACAGCGGCGCGTCCTCCGCCTGGGTTTGGGCTGAACTCTGCCAATACCAATAGCCGCCGGCGAGGACGAGCAGCAAGAGAAACGAACTCATCAAAATGCGTTTGCGGCGGGAGGAAGAAAAATCTTTCATGGGCTTATTATCGAGTCTCAAAGGGCTGTCGTCAGGTGGCATCCAGCTACGGCTCAAACTGGCGGACCACACCAGTGGTCAGTCAACGTATACACAGCGTCATGGTTTACAGAATTCGTTGTTTTTATTGGCGGCCAGGGGAAGCCAAGGGCCGCCACTATAGGTTGTCATCGTGGAAAGATTGTGTTTTTTACTCGCCGCTCTCAGCTTGGGGCGGCTGACGGCAACGCGCCGCTACGCACCAGCGCCACCAGGTCGGTATAACCGCCGATGCCGCGCTCATCGATAAATATCTGCGGCACGGTGCGGCTTTGCGGCGCCCGCTCCCGCATTTGCTGGAACAGGCGTTCGTCATCGGTAACATCGTATTCGGTGTAGGCATAGCCCAAGCGCTGCAACAACTGCTTGGCGGCCTGGCAATAACTGCACCAATCCTTGGTATAAATTTCAATCCGTGGCATGAACTTGGTCCTCAATCAACGCCGGTATTGCTGAGGCGGATGCTGGCGTCCAGCGTGGCCTTGGCGTGGCCGGAGTCGATCGCCTCTGCCGCCTGTGCCACGCCTTGGCGCAAATCAGCCGTCTTGTCGGCGATCACCAGCGCCGCCGCCGCGCCAAACAGCACGATGTCGCGGTAAGCGTCGCGCTGCCCGTCGAGCAAGAGCCGCAGCCGCTCGGCGTTATAGCCGCTGTCGCCGCCGCGTAGTTCCTCCAAAGTGGCGCGCGGCAGGCCGGCGTCCTCCGGGTTGATTTCCGTCAGGCTCACCCGCGCGCCTTCCACCATCGCCACGCGGTTGGGGCCGAGCGTGCTCAATTCGTCGAGACCTCCAGCGCCGTGCACCACCCAGGCTTTTTCGCAGCCGAGCCGCGCCAGGGTCTGGCCGATCGGTTCCACCCACTCGGGGATATAGACGCCAATCAAATAGCGCTTGACCGCCGCCGGGTTACACAGCGGCCCCAGAATGTTGAAGATGGTGCGGATGCCCAGCTCCTGCCGCACCGGCCCCACATGGCGGAACGACAGATGATGACGCGGCGCCTGCATGAAACACAGGCCCGCCTCGCGCAAGGAATATTCCAGCGCCGGCACCGATGCCTCCAGGTTGAGGCCCAGCGCGCCCAGCACGTCAGTCATGCCCGAGCGCGAGGACACCGCGCGATTGCCATGCTTGGCCACCGGCACGCCGCAAGCGGCGGTGACGATGGCGGTGGCGGTGGAAATATTGAGCGTGTGCGCGCCATCGCCGCCAGTGCCCACGATGTCGATCGCGCCGGGAGGCGCCGACACCGCGATCATCCTGTCGCGGATCACGCTGGCGGCGGCGGTGATTTCATCCACATGCTCGCCACGCAGCTTCAAGGCCACCAAAAACGCCGCAAGCTGCGCCGGGGTGGCCTGCCCGCTCATAATCAGCGCAAAGGCATCGTGCGCTTCCTCGAAACTCAGCACCTGCCCCTGGGTGATCTTGGCGATGTAGGGCTTGAGCGCGGTTGGCATCTCGCTCATGCGTTATTTCCGGTTTTTCATGTCGAGCGCCAACAGCGTGTTCTGCATCAGCGACGCGATGGTCATGGGGCCGACGCCGCCCGGCACCGGGGTGATGAAACTGCACTTGTCCTTCACCTTGTCGAAATCGACATCGCCGCGCAGTTTGAAGCCCTTGGGATCGCTGGCGTCAGGCACGCGAGTGGTACCCACATCAATCACCACCGCGCCCTCCTTCACCATGTCGGCGGTGATGAACATCGGCTTGCCGATGGCGACGATCAGAATATCGGCGCTTTGGCAGATTTCCTTCATGTTGGTGGTGCGGCTGTGCACCAAGGTTACGGTGGCGTTGCCGGGGTTGGTGTTGCGCGCCATCAAGACCGACATCGGCGAGCCGACGATATGGCTGCGGCCCACCACCACGCAATGCTTGCCGGCGGTTTCGATGCGGTTGCGCTTGAGCAATTCCATGATGCCGTTGGGCGTGGCGGAAATGTAAGTCGGCAGCCCCAGCAACATGCGCCCGAGATTTTCCGGGTGAAAACCATCGACGTCCTTGCTGGGGTCGATGGCGAGGGTGATCTTTTCTTCGTCAATGTGCTTGGGCAAAGGCACCTGCACGATGAAGCCGTCAACCTCCGGATCCTGATTGAGCTTATCAACCACCTCCAGCAATTGCGCTTCGGTAATCGTGTCCGGGTAGGTCAACAGCGTAGACTCAAAACCGCAGCGCTTGCAGGCCAGCACCTTGTTGTTGACGTAGGTCATGCTGCCGCCGTCGTTACCCACCAATACCGCCGCCAAATGCGGCGCCCTGCCCCCCGCCGCCTTGATCGCGGCCACCTTGTCCGCGATTTCCTGCTTGAGCTGTTCCGACGTGGCTTTGCCATCTAGTAGTTGCATCCGGACCTCCGCTGCACTGAACGATTAAAAGCGGGGATTCTACCCTTACCCCTGCCCTATTCCGCAAGCGGGGGTTTAATCAAGCGGTTTATGGAGAGCGATAGTCACAATTGCTTCTTCCCCGGTAGTTGCCGTGTGAGCCGCCGCGTGCCGATCGTCTTCGCGTTCGACGCGCTCACCGCCGGCTTGCCGGTACTTTTTTCCAATTGAATGCGTGCGGCTTTGGCGGTTTTGGCGCCATCTACAGCAACCGCGGCGGCCTCGCTCAGGCCCTGAGGGTTGCGTACCAGCGAAATATCGGTAGCCGCCACCTCGGCCAGCATGTTCAGCACCAGCTCAGTGTTGGTCATGTTGTCGCGCAGGTTTTCTTTTTTCAGCCCTTTGTGCCGCTTGTATTCGCGCGTGCTCATGCCGCTCCAGGTCTTACTCATCAGGTCGGTCAACGTGGCGTACTCCTGCCCTCGCCGCACGCCCGATTTGTCCCATTCATCCGTAAGCGCCTTGCGTACCTCAATGGATTTGATGCGCTGATTGATCCAATTCTCGCTATAACCCAGGCGGCGATAGTTCTGGATGGCCCGGTCGATGGACAACTCCGGGTCAACGGTTTCATCAATGCGCTCACTGCCCACCTGAGCCAGCCATAGCTTGAAGGGCTCGGCTTTTTTGCTGGGGATGGATTGGATGAGGCGCAAGATTTGTTCGGTGTTGGCTACGTCGGTCAGGCGGAGCTTGCCGTCAGCGGCAAGCATCTTCAAAGCGTGACAATTTGTCACGGTTTCGTTGCCTTCTGCTTTGAGACGCTGTTTCAGCTTGCGCCAGTAGGCCAGCGGGTCTGCGCTGTCAGTCAGCACCGCCACAATATCCACCACCGAAAACCACCAGGTTTCCTTGTCCTCATCCCACTCGGCGCGGACTTGGTGGGACTCGAAGAGCTTGATCTTGCGGTCATCGGCGTGGCTCATGCGGCGGCTCCAAATGCAGCCATATCAAATCCTCCCCAGCGCCTCCAATACCGTCCCTTCGGTCAAAATCTGCGGCAGCACTTCGGCGGGGGCCTCGGGGTCGGCGGGGAACAGCAGGTACAGCGGTACGCCGCTGGTGTCGTAGCGGCGCAGGACTTCGGTGATGGCGGGGTCGTTGTTGGTCCAGTCGCCTTTGAGGTAGGTGATGCCTTTTTGCGCCATCGCATCCGTTACGGCCTCACCGCCCAGCGCAACTTTTTCGTTGACCAGGCAGGTGATGCACCAAGCGGCGGTCATGTTGACGAATACTGGTTTGCCTTCGGCGCGCAAGGCGGCGAGGCGCGCGGCGCTGTAGGGTTCGAAATTGGCATCGCTAGCCGCCGCTACCGTGCTCCCATCGACGCCGCGCAACAAGGGTGAAAACAGCATCGAGCCCGCCATCACCACGCTGCCGAGCGACACCGTGAGCCACACTTTATGCCATACCCCGCCACGGCGATGCGTGCGCTGCCAGGACCAGGCGCCGAGCGCCAGCAGCACGCAGCCGGCGGCGACCAAGGCCATCGCGTTGACGCCGCCTTCCTGGCCCAATACCCACAACAGCCACACGGCGGTGGCATACAAAGGGAAGGCCAGAAACTGCCGGAAACCCAGCATCCACACGCCGGGCTTGGGCAAGAGCCGCGCCAAGGCCGGCACGAAGGACAGCACCAAAAACGGCAGCGCCATGCCAAGGCCCAAGGATAAAAACACGGTCAGCGCCACCGGCATACTCTGGGTGAAGGCAAAGCCCAGCGCGGCGCCCATGAACGGCGCGGTGCAAGGGCTCGCCACCACGCTGGCCAAGACGCCGGTGAAGAAAGAGCCGGCATAACCTTCGCGGTCTTGCAGCTCCACGCCCACGCCCATCAGCGAGGCGCCGAACTCCACCACGCCGGACATCGACAAACCCAGCACGAAAAACAAAAACACCAGCGCGGCGACGAACCACGGCTGCTGCAATTGAAAACCCCAACCGATCGCCGCGCCGCTGGCTTGCAACAACAGCAAAACCAGCGCCAGCGCCAGAAACGACGCCAGCACGCCGCCGGTATAAGCAAGGCCATGCAAGCGCTGTTCGCGCTGCGGGCCATGCGCCGAATTGGCGAGGCTGAGCACCTTGAGCGACAGCACCGGAAACACGCAGGGCATGAGGTTGAGAATCAAGCCGCCCAAAAGCGCGAAGCTGAACACCAGATAGAGCGGCAATGCCTTGGCCTCCGCCGTGCCAAGTTCAGCGCCCATCGCCAGCGGATCGAGTTGCGCTTCCACTTGATACGCCACTTGCCGGCCTTCTCCATCGGTGACGAGCAAAAGCCCGCCAACGCGCTCGGGAACCTCCTGCGCCGGGCGCGGATGCAGCGCCTGGCTCAGTTGCAAACTGGCAAGCTGCGTGGTGACGCTTTGCGGCGCGAGGTAATCGACCAGGCGATGCGTATCAGGAATAAAACTGATCGCGCTGGCGTTCTCGAAAATATTTTCCGTGGCCTGTACCAAGAGTTCCAATTTACCGCCGCGAATGCCGAAACTGGAATTCAAACTGACGCCAGCGCGCGGCAAGGCGGCGCGGGTAGCGGCGAAGCCGTAGGCGAAATCCTGATTTACCGGCGCGGCGCCTTGCGTCTGTACCGGTAATTCCAATTCCACCAGAGCGCCGCCGGGGATGCAGATGTCGTCACATTCCAGCCAGTTGACTTGGGCGCTCAGCGCCAAGGTATCGGCGCTGAAGGAGGGATCGATAGTGAGCGGCGCCAGCAGGAACACCTCGCCGGTGTAGCCGAAATCGGTGAGATCAGCGGGCAAGTCGAAACGCTGGGGCGTGGGCCACACGAGGGCGCCGGCGCTGACGCCTGCGGGCAAATTCCAGGTAATTTCGGTGGTTTTGCCGGCATCGCCGGGGTTGATCCAATACGTGTGCCAGCGCTCTTGATGCACCAGGCGCAGCGCCACCCACAGCGTGGAACCCGGCGCCGCCGCCAGCTGTTCGGGCGCCAGTTGCGCATCCACATGCTGCCCTTGCACAAGAGGATAGTTCACCTGCGCCGAAGCCAGCGCGGGCCACAGCAGCAAAGCCAGTAACAGCGTATGCAACTTATAGAATAACGCAAAAATATTGCGCGAATTTTTAACGCGAGCCGGCATGTAGCCACTCCTTCAATAAACCGGTGACGGCCTCGGGCCGTTCCATCATGCACATGTGTCCGGCGTCCTTGACCACGCGCAGCTCGCTACGCGGAATCAAGGCCGCCATCGCCTGGTGTTGCGCCACCGGGCTCCAATTATCGGATTCGCCCACGATCAGCCAGGTGCGCTGAGTAATATGGCGCAGATACGGCGTTTGATCGGCGCGCGTCAATAATGCTTTCACCTGCCCTTGGTAATCCGCCACGCTGTTGCGCAAAATCATGGCGGTGATCGCCGCGATCAAGGATTTATTACCGTGATTAGCCGGGTGCAGCATCGGCAAAATCCAGGCCTCGGCCACCGCTTGCAGCCCTTTGCGCCGCGCCAGATCGAGCAAGAGTTGCCGCTTCGCCGGCTCATCGGGGCTGACCGGATGCACGCCGGTGTCGAGGACCGCGAAACGCTCAATGCGCTTCCCCGCCAGCTCCATCAATTCAAAGGCAACCCGCCCGCCCATCGAATGGCCGGCCACGGAAAAACGCTCGGGCGCCTCGCGCAGCACCGCTTCCGCCATCGCGCGCAGCGAATCGAAGCCGCGAAAAAGCGGCACGCGCACCTCATATTCATCACCCAAGGCCGCTTGCTGCTCTTGCCACACGCCAGCGTCGCACATCAAACCCGGCAACAGATACAGTACCGGCTTGGCGGCGGTTTCAATGACGCTCACTGCAAAATTTCCGGCTTGGTTTCGCGCAGAATGGCGCTGATGCCGCCGCGCAAATCCGCGTTCAAAAACGGATAGTCGGGCGCGCTGGGCGCGTCTTGCAACACGGCGCGGATGCGGGAAAAAAGATGCAGGCGCACCGCTTCCGGCAAAGCGTCGATCGCGGGGGAATAAATCAGATAGCTCAAGGGATAATGGAACGTGCGCGTTTGTAAATCCAATTCGCGCAGCGAACGGCCATCGGCGGTACTCGGGCCTTGCGATTCAAACCATTCGGTATAACCAGAAGTGCCTTCGATTTTATCCCCCAGCGGCGCTTCGTGCGCCATGAACAAGGCGTCGAGTAGCGGCGTGGTGAGTTCGTCGAGCAGTTTGGCGTCCTGCGTTTCGCCGCCGCCCAGTTGCGTGCGGCTTTCAAAGCTGAGACGGGTCAGCGCGTTTTGTACTTCCAATTGATGTTCAAGTACCAAGAGCGCCACGATGTCGCTGGTTGGGCGTAGATAAGCGCCCAGTTGCACGAATTCATCGAGCGAGGTCCGGTTGCCCCAGGTAGTGGTGTCGATCGCCGCCAGACTATCCTGATTCTCGACGAACAAATTACCCATGTGCGGCTGCGTACCGCTCGTTCCAGTGACGTACAGCCCGCCCCAGCGCCGCGCGATTGGCGTGGCGGTGGTGGTGATTTCGCTGATTTCATGCGACACGATATTGCCATCGTGCGCCACCAGTCCCGATGACAGCATCAAACGCGGCACCCCGCCGCCGGTCATGGAATAGGAATCATGGCAGCGCAGGCAGCGGCCAGTTTCCTGCGTAGCGCTTGGCCCCGTGGCCACATCCTGCTGAAAATCGAAAAACACCGCCCCTTGCACCGGATCCAGCGCCGCCACTTCCAAAGTGCGGCTGCCCGGCGTGTAGCCCACGTAGATTTCATCGTTGAAATACAGCGCGCGCGGGTTGTCGCCAGAAATGAAACGCTGCTTGAGGCTGGTCTTGGAAAACACCAGCACCTGGCTCGACGGGTCGATATCGAGCGCCTGTAGCAAGCTCGCCAGATACACACTGCCGTCGATGGACGCATCAAGCTTCAGCGCGCCGCTTTGCAAATCCTGCAACAAGGCGCTGAAACGATCATGCGGCGCCACCTTGCCGTAGCCAAGCGCGGGGTATTCGCTGTCATACGTCAATTGCGCCTGCGCCGCGCCGCAAAAAAGCAAGCCCACGCTCAGCCACAGCGCGCTGAGCCGAACCCCGTGATTTCTGATAACACTTTGAATTTTCATAAAAATAATACGCATGGTTGGCATTATACCCAAGCCTCCGTGGTTTTCTTCGGCCTGCTAATTCCGCTGTTCCGCCTCAATATCGTCAATGAGCGCGTCCATTTCGGCCATGACTTCAGCGTGCGCAACGCCAGGGCGCGGATCGGCCAGACTGAGCTCAGCCTTGGTACGCAGCCAATGCTCAAATCCACGCTCTCGCTCCCGCAAAAACTCCAAGCCATCAAGGATGACCTCACTATCATTCGCGTACTCGCCAGACGCGACCTTTGCCCGCACCATCGCCACCATCTCGCTGGGAAGCGTAATGCTCAATTGCTGCGTGCTTGACATGGGAAAACCTCCGCCGTAAAAGCCAATGCGCGTAGTTTGCCCCTATACATCGCCAAATCAAAGGCGTGAGGAAACGGCAACGTACACTTGTCACGCCTTGGACCCGAAGGTAGACTTTCTCAATAAGGTAGATTTTAGGAGATTCTCGATGCTCAACATTAAAAACCCAGCAACCGTGGCGCTGGCGACGGAGTTGGCCAAGCGCTCTGGCCAAACCAAAACGGCGGCGATTCACCAAGCCTTGCAGGAACGCCTGAAAAGAATGGGCGGTGGCGACGACAAAGAGCGTTTGCTGGCGGAAATGCGCGGCATTTCCCGCCGTGTTGCCCTGCGGCCAGAACTGGATAAGCGCTCCGCCGAGGACATTATCGGGTATGACGAACATGGGTTGCCGGGCTAATGGTGATCGATACCTCAGCCATTCTCGCCATTTTCCTCGGGGAACCGGAGGCCATG
>JAITMI010000019.1 GCA_031277435.1 Pseudomonadales bacterium | reverse complement strand
ACACCCTCACCGACGAAGCCCCTTTCCTCGCCACGCAGTCGCTGCTGCCGATCGTGCAAGCCTTTACCGCTGGCTCCGGCATCAGCGTCGCCACGCGCGATATTTCGCTCGCTGGCCGCATCGTCGCCGTGTTTCCCGACTTTCTGAGCGAGGCGCAGCGCCAGTCCGACGACCTCGCCGAACTGGGCCGCCTCGCCACCCGGCCAGAAGCCAACATCATCAAGCTGCCCAACATCAGCGCCTCGATGCCGCAGCTCAACGCCGCCATCAAGGAACTGCAAGCCAAAGGCTACAAGCTGCCCGATTACCCGGAAAATCCGCAAAGCGCGCAAGAAAAAGACATCAAGGCCCGCTACGACAAAATCAAAGGCAGCGCCGTGAACCCGGTACTGCGCGAAGGCAACTCCGACCGCCGCGCCCCCGGCGCCGTCAAACAATATGCACGCAAGCATCCGCATTCGATGGGCAAGTGGAACGCTGATTCCGCTACTCACGTCGCGCACATGCAGCAAGACGATTTCTACGGCTCTGAAATTTCCCACACGCTGGCGCAAGACGATAGCTTCCGCATCGAATTCGTTGATGCCGCCACCGGCGCGGTCACCGAACTGCGCAAAGCCGCCCCGCTTTTGGCCGGCGAAGTAATCGACGCCTGCGTGATGAACGCCGCCGCGCTGCGCCGCTATTACGCCGCGGAAATCAACAAGGCCAAAGAGCAAAACATTCTGCTGTCGCTGCATCTGAAAGCCACCATGATGAAAGTCTCCGACCCCATCATGTTCGGCCACGCGGTATCGGTATATTTTGACGACGTATTCCAGAAACACGCCGCCACCTTCAAGCAGCTTGGCGTCAACCCCAATAACGGCTGGGGCTCGGTATTGGCGCAAATCGCCACGCTGCCTGAAACGGAGCGCGCCGTAATTGAGGCCGACATCGCCGCCTGTTACGCCAAGCGCCCGCCGCTCGCGATGGTGAACTCCGACAAGGGCATCACCAACTTGCATGTGCCGAGCGACGTCATCATCGACGCCTCCATGCCCGCCGCGATCCGCGCCTCTGGCCGCATGTACGGCACCGACGGCAAACTGCACGACACCAAAGCGCTGATTCCCGACCGCTGCTATGCCGGCGTGTATCAAGCAGTGATTGATTTCTGCAAACAAAACGGCGCCTTCGATCCGCGCACCATGGGCACCGTGCCCAACGTCGGGTTGATGGCGCAGGCGGCTGAGGAATACGGCTCGCACGACAAAACTTTCGAGATCAAAGCCAAGGGTAGCGTGCGCGTGGTAAATGGCGCTGGCGAAGCGCTGCTACAGCACGCGGTGGAAGCCGGCGACATCTGGCGCATGTGCCAGACCAAGGACGCCGCGATTCAGGACTGGGTGAAGCTGGCCGTCAACCGCGCCCGCCTGTCGAATACGCCCGCCGTGTTCTGGCTCGACCCGGCGCGCGCCCACGACAGCGCGCTCATCGAAAAAGTACAGCGCTACTTGCCTCAGCATGATACGAACGGCCTCGACATCCGCATCCTCTCACCCATCGAGGCCACCTGGCTTTCCTGCCAGCGCTTGAAGGACGGCAAGGATACCATCTCCGTCTCCGGCAACGTATTGCGTGATTATTTGACCGATCTGTTCCCAATTCTCGAAGTGGGCACCAGCGCCAAGATGCTGTCGATCGTGCCCTTGATGAACGGCGGCGGTATGTTTGAAACCGGCGCCGGTGGTTCCGCGCCGAAACATGTGCAGCAATTTTTGCAGGAAAATCACCTGCGCTGGGATTCGCTCGGCGAATTTTTGGCCTTGGCGGCCTCACTGGAACATTTGGCCAATATCAGCGGCAATGAAAAAGCCCGCGTGTTATCGTCCACGCTCGACGCCGCCACCGGCGTATTGCTCGACGAGGATAAATCACCGCAGCGTGACGCCGGCCAGCTCGACAACCGTGGCAGCCATTTTTATCTGGCGCTGTATTGGGCCGAAGCGCTCGCCGCGCAGACGCAGGATGCGCAACTGCAAGCCACTTTCGCGCCCGTTGCCAAGGCGCTGCGGGAGCAGGAAGCCGTTATCGTCAATGAGCTGAATTCGGCGCAGGGCGTGGCGGTGAATATCGATGGTTATTACCGCCCTGACCCGGCCTTGTGCGCTGCGGCGATGCGGCCTAGTGAGACGTTTAATCGTATTTTGGCGGGGTTGTAGTTTTTTATTTCTTCCGCCCCCTCCCTAACCCTCCCCCGTAAACGGGGGAGGGAATTTGGGGTGGTGGTGATGGAGAGATATTCAGTTTTTTCATGTGGCTTCCTGACTACCAATACCGCCTGATCCGTGCTGCCGCGCGTGCCGGGGGCGAATACCATCTTGGTTTTGTCGTCATCGGGGTTGGCTAAAAGGTCGCTATCTTGCGCCAATTCAAAACCAGCGGCGGTGACTTCCTCTACGATGACTTCCTTGCCGATGCGGTGAATGGTCGAGGAATCGCGCCAGCCCGAGCCATCTTCGGCTCTGTGGTCGACCACCAGATAGATACCGCCCGGTTTGAGCGCGGCGAAGATTTTGGCGTTCAGCGCGGCGGTGTCTACGTCCTGGCCTTGCAGGTCGTGGTAAAAAAGAATGTTGTACACGGCATCGAGATTGGGCGCGAATTCGATGTCGTTGAAATGCACGGCGGTGTAGCTGCTGTTGGGATGCGTGGCGGCGAATGCGTTGCCGGCGGTGATCGCGCCAAACTGTTCCATAAAGGGCATGTCGTACATGTCGAGCTGGCCCTCTGACCCGAGCGCAGCGGACAAAATGGTGCTGTAGTACAAGCCAAGCGCGGCCAATTCCGCGATGTGCTCGCCTTCCTTGAGGCCCGCCAGCATCAGTGTTTCGGCGGGTTTGCGCGCGGCGTCGCGCACGGTCATTTCTTCAGTGCGGTCGGCGGCGGCGACACCGCGCGCGATGTGCGCCGGCACGTCGGCGGACTGCGCCAGCGCCAAGGGCGTCAGCAGAAAAGTAGCGGTAAGCGCAAGTGCGTGGGTTAGCTTTTTCATTATGGTCCTCCAGGCGGACACGATTGGGGAACCTGGATTTTAGCCATAAGCCTCAAGACTCCACA
>JAITMI010000348.1 GCA_031277435.1 Pseudomonadales bacterium | reverse complement strand
ATCACCTCGCGGAGGACGTCTTCCGGTGACGCGACATGCTCAAAGGCGTCGTATGAGAAGACGAAGTCGAAGGATGCATCTCCGAAGCTGAGGCGAGCAGCATCCATTTGCGCCAAGTGCACGCCGGCTGCGCGCGCGCGATCGTCAAACCCGTCGCTGCGGTTGTCGATGGCCGTGGCGGTCTTGCCGCGTCGCTGAAGCGCTGCACTGACCATGCCGTCCCAACAGCCGATCTCAAGAAAGGACTGCGCCGAGGATGCGCCGGACAGGCGCAGCAGTTGGGACGCCCGCTCTATACCCCGGCGCTCAACTGCGTCGGCGTCATAGCCGTAGTCGGGAGGGGCTCGGTAGGCCTCCTGCAGCGACTGGAGCATCTCTGCGCCAAGGTACGCCGGGGACGCTGGGGCGCTGGCGAAGATCCGCTCAGTGCGACGCCGCTCTAGGCTTCGTGGCAGGCTGAGAGTGACGTGGCGGATGTCTTCGATGGTCCGCTGCGGGAGAACTCGTCTCGCGATCGACTTGAACCTAGCCTTCATACTGCTGATCCCACTGTGGTGAGGTGGACATTATTCCAGCGCCGGCAAGGTCAAGCGGACACAGTTGCCGAGCGATCTGGCGCAGACTCTTGCAACTCCAGCACAGGGGCGATTGCGGGTCACCTCGTGTGGCCGGCTCCACCAGCGCAAGCAGATCAGCAACCAGCGTCGGGGCCTTATGCGTCAGTGGCTTACGACCACTTCCGCTGCGCCGCTTCCCCTTGGTGACAGGGATGTGGAGATTGATATGCTGGTCAGTTAAGATTTTTCAAGAGTGCACCACCACATCAGCAGGATGCCTTCTCCTCGGAAGCGGGCCGCAAAAACACGGCCACGGTGAAATATCCGGGTTAGGCGCGACAGCCGATCAGGGTGCAGGATTCGAGCAATACGGCAGCCAACGTGCATGACAAGCATCCGTTGCCAAGCCTATTGCATGGACACAAGCAACATGTCTCCTCGTCGAAGCAGTATGTGTCGGGATTCTTTCCGAGCCACCGGTACAGCAGCGAACACCGACGCGAATTAGCGCCAGGCATCACAAACCATTCTGAGTCAAGGTCACTCACCCCGGCAGGCCTACGCCCATCTTCGATACAGCACCACCAATCCGCCGCCTGCATTCGTGACACACGTCATCGGCTGCCCCTTGCCATTGGTATTTACGGCCATCCGGAGTACTTTCCTGGTCAGTTGCCACCAAAATACCAACGATTCGATCGGATGGCACGGCAGCACTCGGGAGCATTTTGGACAATAAAAACCCGCAATGCCAGGAAACATGCGGGTTTGGGGATGCTATCGGGCTGTCTTGGACTGCAATTTGGTCGGCGTGGCGGGATTCGAACTCGCGACCCCTTGCACCCCATGCAAGTGCGCTACCAGGCTGCGCTACACGCCGATGAACTTTTCATTATAGCTGGCCGAGGTCGTGCCACTGCGACACTGTCAATAGGTCGCGGATCTCCTTCAGTTCGCGCTCGACAGAACAGATGTGTTCTGGGAAATGCTCGTCGTCAAAGTTTGCGCCGTCGTCATATTCGCTGGGAACGATCTCGTTGGAATCGAACACTTCGACACCAGCGAGCATGATCTCGCCGGCACGCTGGCGGTCACGTTCACTTTGCGTCAATTCGTACAGTTTGGCGCGCGCTCCGTTGATGGTGAAACCCTGGTCGTAAAGCAGTTCACGGATGCGCCGGATCATCAGCACCTCATGGTGCTGGTAGTAACGCCGGTTGCCACGGCGCTTCATCGGTCGTAGTTGGGCGAACTCCTGCTCCCAATAGCGCAGCACATGGGGTTTGACACCGCATAGTTCCCCTACCTCACCGATCGTGAAGTATCGCTTGGCCGGAATGGGGGGAAGCGGTGTTTCCATTGCAGATCAGCATCCTGCATGCGAGTCTTGCAGATTAACGCAAGTGTTGCTCAATCGCCATGATTGTGCTGCAAGATTGTGTGTGGTTTCGACACCTCCACTCAAAGCTCGTCGATCACCGTCGCGCCCGCGCTTGGCTGGGACTGAATCATGTTTTTGAGCTTTTGGCTGGCGTGAAACGTGACAACCTTGCGGGCATCAATCGGAATGATCTGACCGGTGCGCGGATTGCGACCGGGGCGCGGAGCCTTGACGCGCATCTGGAAGTTGCCGAAGCCTGACAACTTGACGTCTTCCCCGGCGATCAAGCGCGTACGGACGAGGTCAAAGAAGACATCAACCATATCTTTGGATTCGCGCTTGTTCAGGCCGATCTGCTCGAACAGCATTTCGGCCAACTGAGCCTTGGTCAGCGCCGATGTTTCCAGGCTGTCAACCGACAGTTCAAGATTGGACTTGGTGACCATATGTGTACATCTCCCCCAGGGTCGACATCTTAGCCGCGCAACCGTGCGCCAAGATCATTCTGAAGCTGGCTGATGATCGATTGGACTGTTGCTTCAATGCGTTCGTCAGTCAACGTTTCATCGTCGCTGCCCAATACCAAACGTACCGCCAGACTCTTATCACCTGCGGCCATGCCTGCCGTGTCCTCGTTGCTCAGTTTGGGACGGTACATGTCGAACAACGTCGCTGCGCGCAGCAACCCGCCGGTGGGCGCGACGCGTACCGCCGCCATCAACTGCGCATACGTCACCGATTCTTTCACCACCACGGCAATGTCGCGCTCCGCCGCCTGCTGGCGCGGCACCGGCTGTGCCCGCGGCAGCGGGCGTGCGAGCACGGCGTCCAGATCAAGCTCGAACAACACCGGCGCGTGCGGCAACTCCCAGGTTTGACGCCAGCGCGGGTGCAGTTCGCCCAACACGCCGACCGGCTGGCCATCCACTACCACGCGCGCCGCGCGGCCTGGATGCAAAGCCGGATGTTCAGCGCACTCGAATACGGGTTGGCGCGGACCAAGAAGCGCCTCGACATCACCCTTGACATCAAAGAAATCGGCCTGCGGTTGTTTGCCTTCCCAGCCTTGCCGGCCGGCGGGGCCATACACGACGCCGGCCACGCGCATGGGCTGGGCAATGCCTTGCACGTCGTGGTCGGAAGCGGTCACACCAACATCGCGCCGGAACACGCGGCCGACCTCGAACAGGCGCATCCAGTCGGCGCGCCGGTCGGTGTTGTGCTTCACCACTTGCAGCAACGAGCCAATCAGCGATGAGCGCATCACGCCCATCTGGCTGGCAATCGGGTTGAGCAGCCGGATCGGGTCGGCGCAGC
>JAITMI010000285.1 GCA_031277435.1 Pseudomonadales bacterium | reverse complement strand
ATCGCGCTGCCGCGCGTAAGCCAGTTGCAGGTAGACCACCAAGGTGGCGACGATCAGTGCCGTGGCGATTAAAAATTGAAAACCCACCAGAAGCTGGCGCAAATTTCGCGCGCCGAGTGTGCCGCTTTGCCCGCCCGGCCTGAGCACGCGATCCGGCCTTTGCCGGGACAGCGCCAGCGCCGGGTACAGCCCGCCAATCGCGCCTACCGCCAGCACCAGCGCCGCCGGGGCGAGCCAGGTTGAGCCTTGCAACAAATTGAAATCAAGCGTCGTGCCCATCAACGCGGCGAACACGGGCAGTAACAGCTTGAGCAACACCAAAGCCAAGATCAGCGCAAAACCGGTCAATAACAAAGACTCGAACACAAATTGCGTGAGCAAGGAACCGCTCACGGCGCCCATTACCTTGCGAATACCGACTTCACGCTGGCGTTCAACGCTACGCGCCAGATTCAGCGTCACGAAATTGGCCAAACTGACGGCCAGCGCTAACACGCCGATCAACGCAAAGCCGTTGACCGTGCTTTGAAAACCGCCTTCCTCGAACATCATAATGGGATTGAAGTGAACATCGCCGATGAACTGCATGCGATAGCGGAACAGCTCCTGCGGGTTATCCATTGCTCTGGTGCCAAAAGGCGAGGGCACTTGCTGTTTTACGAACTCATCTAGGCGCGCTACCCAGTCCTGGGGAGAAACGCCGTCCCGCAGTAATAAATAGCCATACGAATTCCCACTCGCGTAGGGGCGCGATTCGGGCATGACGCTTTCATTCCAGGGCGTGAAATTCTGGAACTGCCAGCGCAATGCGCCATTACCCGCTGGGATGCGATAAACGGCGGCTACTTCAAAGATCGCTTGTTCTTGCCCGGCCACCACCAGGCTCACGGTCTTACCCAACGCTGGTTCGTTCCCAAACAAACGCGCGACGTTCTCCTCGCTTAGCGCAATACGATTGAGATCGGCGAATACCGCCTCCAGGTCGCCCGCCACTGGTTCAAAATCAAATATATCGAGCAGTTCGCGATCCGCCATGAACAGCGAGATACCGGCCGCCTCGCCATCCACGGCTATCCCGCCTCTGGAGAATATCCGCGCCGCGGTTTCTATATCGGATGAAAAAAATTCCCGCAATTGAGGTACAGCCTTGTGCGATACTTGGTCGGTGGATGTTGGCTCGGCAGGCAGGCCAATCTCATGGAAGAGACGCACGATCCGATCCGATTTTTCCCAATGCCGGTCCCAGGAATATTCGTCGCGCACGTAAATCCCGATCATCAAAAAAGCGCAGAGCCCCAGCGCCAAACCAACGATATTGATAACCGCGCTTACCTTTTGACGGCGCAGATCGCGCAGGAATACGCGGAGGTAGTTGAGCCATAGAGACATGGTTTTTTCCTTTTTGATGTAGTTAGTATTTTGGGTGGTCTGCGTTATTTTTGCCCCGTACCGGGCTTCTGCGAGTTGCGCTGATTCAAGGTAACTACCTGAAAATAAGCAAAAATCATGCCAATATATGAATTCTTTATAAATCAATAGCTTGTAAAAATTCACCCTCTTTTTTTCAGTATGAAGTGTCCGTTGGCGGACGTTTTTTGTCCGGATACGGACAGTTCGTCAGGATTTCCCTTCGTGCTTGAAGGAAAAGAGGAAAGTCAATAGCAAGATAGGGCGGGTCCGTCATGGCCCTCCCCACTCACCACAGCGGCAGAAACAAGGTCAACGCCTGGTCGGCGGAAGCGGTAAATCCATAGCGCTGGTAAAAGCGCGCGGCGTCTGCATTTTTGGCGTCCACGAACAAGCCCGCGCTGCCTACGGCCTGCGCCGCCATGCGGGCACGGTTCACGGCATCGGTCAGTAGCAACTGACCTAAACCTTGTCCCTGCATATCGGATCGTGTGGCCAAGCGCCCGAGGCGCGTGACAGGAATTTGGCGCGGATAACGCTTGGCCTGCTGCGCGGGCAGGTCTTCGGTGAGCACGAAAGCCGAGGTCAGGGCGTAGAAGCCAAGGATGCTGTTGGCGTGCACCCTGTAGCCAGATTGCACCCAAGACCGCAGCGTCGATTCATCGGCGGGCACGGCGGCGAAGGTGCGCGAAATTCCCTTGCTCTGATGCTGAAGCGCGGTCTGTTTGAGCCAGACGTTGAGAACCTCGACGCCGCAATCAAACCCGTTTCGATCGTGGCGCCCAGTCAAGGGTTCCAGTTTTATCATTGCGTCGCGCCGCGTAATCGTTCAGAGCCGCCTTCAGCGCGGCATTGGGTGGTAAAGGGTTGTCCAGAGCCGCGAGAAACGCCTCGGTGTCACGAGTGCTAAGACGGATGACGCGCTCTTGTTCGATGATGCGTTCGGCCTCGCGCAAGGCGGTCTGCACGACAAACTGGTTCAGGGTCGCGCCCGTCAGGTTCGCCGCCATTTCCAGAGTTTGTTGTACCGCCAGGGGCACGCGGGCCGTGATGCGGCCACGATCAAGCGCTGCGGTTGGCATGGTGAGACTCCATAGGGTTGACTGGCGAAGACTAACAATGTGGCGGCAAAATGTCACCACCATCGCCGCGCGTGGGTTAAGGGCAAGATCACTGCCGAACGCGGAACGAATGCAGGGGATGTTGTGGGCGCGTCTAAGACGCGCCCCCTCCCGCAACCTCCGTGGCTGAATTTGCCCATACTCAACAGAGGGCCGTTATATGGCAACAGTACAAGCGCAAGTGCCTGACGATATTCAGGCGGCCGCGAACGATGTTTTTAGATCAAATGGTTTAAGCATGGCGGACGGCGTGCGCATGTTCATCCAGCGCGTCGCGGAAGACCAGGCGTTGCCGTTTGACCTGCTCCAGCCAAATGCTGAAACGGCGGCTTACATGAAACAATTGGCCGCCGATATTCAAAGAGCAATTGATGACCCGGAGCCTGGTATTCCGCATGAGGAGGTCATGGCTATGATGAGAGCCGATATTGCCGCGTATAGTAGGAAAGCCTAAACACAAACATGACGGTGTATGACGGCATATAAAGTCGAATGGCGGAAAAAAAAGGAAAGAAAAACCTCGGCGGATTGAGGTACTGCGAAACTACTTACTTGCGGACTTGCTTAGAGGTTGATGCCAAAGCTCAAGTTCCAACGGCGGCCAATAGCTGCACTTTCATCCGTTAGTTCAGCCGCCCGGGCGTTTCCCGCTCAACACGGATTTCAGGTTTGCCACTGCCGCCGCGTGCTTCTCCGGGGCCATGCGGTCGAGATTCAGCAGCTTCCATTTCACGGCAGGCAGATCAGCGACCGCAGCCAACCCAAGCAAGCCCCAATCAGGCTCCCGGCTTTTGACGCTTATCAGAAACGCCCGATCCGCATCGGTGAGTTTGGCGTGCAGTTCAGCGATGAGTCGCTCACGGGTCTCCAACAGCGCATCCAGAGCAACCGGCTCAACCGTCATCGCGCGAAACTCCGCGTCATACAGAGCGGCAATGTCTTTGCGCTTCGGAGCCAGTAGTTCCGTCATCGGACGATCACCGCTGATGAGATAGACAAGAAATGCCGTCAGCAGATCGCGGCTGATGCCCTCGTTATCCAGCAGCAGCATGACATCGAACAGATCACGCGGATGCTGGCGATCCAGCGCCGCGCAAATCTTGCCCGCGTAGAGATCATTGAGAGAAACCACCGCAGCAGCAGCATAGCCGAACACTTCCTCAACCTTGGGTGATACCTCACGAACTTCGACAGGCCATACGGCGCCGCGCAACACCGGTGACAGTTCGATCTTGATCTGAACACCGTGAAACGTCAGTGTCAGGCGCTGCGATTGCGAAGCCGGCGCGGGACCTTGCACGCGCAACCCCGGCAAGGCTCCCAACAATTCCTGTTCCAAGGCGTCGAAATGTTGGCGAATGTCGGTGAGCGCCTCGGCCCGGTCATTCACCAACAGATAGGCCAGATCAATATCAACCGACAGGCGTGGCAAATCGCGCACGAACAGATTGATCGCGGTGCCGCCTTTCAACGCAAAGCAATCGTGCCTTGCCAGATGCGGTAGCACCCGCATGATCAATTCCACTTGCGCGAAAAAGCGGCTACTCCTATCCACGCAGCGCCTCCGGCACGGTGATTTGCCAGACCGGATGCAGCACGCCGCCGCGCGCCAGCAGGCGCTTGCCGCGACCCAAATCGTAGGCGGCTGGATCGAGCTTCAAGACCCAGGCATGTGCATGGCGCGCTGCGAGCCAGAAGAACAGCCGCTTGACCTTGACGTTGCGCGTGATACGCAGCAGTTGGTCGAG
>JAITMI010000087.1 GCA_031277435.1 Pseudomonadales bacterium | reverse complement strand
GCGCCCGGCAAGCTCTACGCCACCGGCATTCGCAACTGCGTGGGGCTGAGCATGGAGCCGCAAACGGGCGATCTGTGGTGCACTACCAACGAGCGCGACATGCTGGGCGATGATCTGGTACCCGACTATTCCACCCGCGTGCAGGAAGGCGCCTTCTACGGCTGGCCCTGGTATTACATGGGCGCTTACGAGGAACCGCGCCTGGCCGGCGAACGCCCCGACCTGGCCGGCAAGGCGCTGCGCCCGGACGTGCCCTATACCGCGCATTCGGCGGCGCTGGATCTGGAGTTCTATCCCACTCAGCAAAGCGGCGCTTCCGCCTTCCCCGCCGAATACGCCGGCGACGGTTTCGCCGTGCTGCACGGCTCCTGGAACCGCGGGCCGCGCACCGGCCACAAGGTGGTGCAAGTGCCGCTACGCAACGGCGAACCCAGCGGCGAGTACATCGACTTCCTCACCGGCTTCATCGGCGACGACGGCAATCCCTGGGGCCGCCCCTCGGCCATCGCCGTGGCGCAGGATGGCTCGCTCTTGGTGAGTGATGACGGCGCTAATGTGGTGTATCGGATTTCTTATGGGGATTGACGCACTATTCCCTCCCCCGCTTGCGGGGGAGGATTAGGGTGGGGGCACGAAAACACAGATACGCGCAGGTTTTGCCCCCATCCCAACCTTCCCCCGCAAGCGGGGGAAGGAGCTTCTCTCCCCATCACGCCAGCGTAAAAATCGCGTATCTTCCCCGTTACACCTTGTACCCCAAAGGCGCGCTCCCCAGAATGCGCGCCGCGTCCGCGGAGACCTGCTTTCCCGCCTCTCGCTCCACCTGCCGTGCCCCGGAGGCTAAAGGTTGTGCAGCGTCTCAAATATGATCTGCCCGCTAGTATCGTGGTGTTTTTCGTGGCTTTGCCCTTGTGCCTGGGCGTGGCTTTGGCTTCCGGCGCGCCGCTCTTTTCCGGTTTGCTCGCTGGAGTGATCGGCGGGCTGGTGGTGGGCGCGCTCAGCCGTTCGCCGCTGGGCGTTTCCGGGCCGGCGGCGGGGCTGACGATCATCGTGCTGGGCGCGATCCAGGCGCTTGGCTCCTTCGAGGCATTTTTGGCGGCGCTGCTGTTGGCGGGGCTGATGCAGATTGGCTTCGGCCTGTTGCGTGCCGGGGTGCTCAGTTATTTTTTCCCTTCGGCGGTGATCCACGGCATGTTGGCCGGCATCGGGCTGCTCATCATCTTCAAGGAACTGCCTTATGCGCTGGGGCGCGAACTGCTCGATGGCAGCGCGCCCGCGCTGGGTTGGTGGGAGAATCTGCAAGCCTCGCTGCATCCTGGTGTACTCTGCATCTCGGTGCTGGCGGGCGCCTTGCTGCTGTTGTGGGAGCGCCCGGCCATCGCCGGCAGCCCTTATACGCGGCTACTGCCGGGCGCGGTAGGCGCGGTGCTGGCGGCGGTGCTGTGCCAGTGGTGGTTCGCGCAATTTCCTACTCTGGCGCTGAGCCCGGCGCAATTGGTGGCGGTGCCCGTGGCCAGTTCGCTTTCAGGTTTTCTCGCCTTGTTCGCGCATCCGGATTTTTCCCAGATTGGCAATCCGCTCTTGTGGCAAATCGCGCTCACCATTGCCATCGTCGCCAGCCTGGAAACCTTGCTGAGTGTGGAAGCCATCGACAAACTCGACCCGCTCAAGCGCAATACGCCGGCCAACCGTGAGCTGTTCGCGCAGGGCATCGGCAACACCTTGGCGGGCCTCTTGGGCGGCTTGCCGGTGACGCAGGTGATCGTGCGCAGCAGCGTCAACCTGCAAGCGGGCGCTAAAAGCCGGCTGGCGGCGATCGTGCATGGGGCCTTGCTGTTGGCCTGTCTGGCGCTGGCGCCAAAGCTCATCAACCTGATTCCGCTCGGCGCCCTGGCCACGATTCTGATCCTCACCGGTTACAAGCTGGCCAAGCCGGCCTTGTTTGTGCGCATGTGGCGGCTGGGCATGGAGCAGTTCCTGCCCTTCATCGTGACGGTTGCCGGGGTGCTGTTGACCGACCTCCTGCTAGGGGTGAGCCTGGGGCTGGCGGTCGCCATCGTGATGCTATTGCAGCGCAACTACCTCAATTCGTATTTCTTGCATTTGCGCGAACGCCAGAGCAGCGGTGAGCGGCATATGGTGACGATGCGGCTCGCCGAGGAAGTGTCGTTTTTGAACAAAGGGGCGATCAAGAAAGAGCTGAACCTGATTCCGGATGACAGCCTGGTGCTGATCGATCAGAGCCATTGCCGGTACATGGATCATGACATCGCTGAAATCATCAATGATTTCGCCGGCACCGCGCCGGGGCGCGGCATCGTGGTGCAGATCATTGAGCGCGATCAGCCGCCGCCTTCGCCGTCGCGGCGTGAAGATCTCAGCGCCGCGTGAGCAGCCATAAAAAAACCCGGGAAATCCCGGGTTTTTTTATTTTACGACTGGGTTAGCGCTTCAAGCTCAGGCGCCTTGCGGCCACACGAAGTTGGGACGCAGCCCTTCGTATACCGGACGCCCGTCGTGCGGCTGCGGATTGCCGGCGTCGGGATCATAGAAGGCATGGTAGGTAGCCGGCATCAACGCGGGGTTGTAACCCATCAGATTGGGCACCACGACGCGGATGCGCTTCTGCTTGTCGTCCAGCATGATTGGCGTACCGCAGCTTTCGCACAAGCACAATTCCAGCGGGCCGTCGGGGTTCTTGTCGTTGAAGGGAATGCGCTTGAGCGTATCGGCGCCTTGCACGTTCAAATCTTTATGGTTGAAAAACACCACATGCGTGGTGGGTTGACCGGTCACGCGCTTGCACACGGAGCAGTGGCAAGTGTGGTCATCGATCGGATAAGAGTCGGAGCTGCTGGGATGATGCTGACAGCCGCCGATAAACATGTGGGACATGGAAAAACCCTCTTGTGTTGGTGGAAAAAGCACGCTGAGCATAAACGCGCAATGGGGGCCGCGTCTATGCTCTTGGCGATCAATAAGCAATTACTTCAGATTTTTTAAGCAAACCGCCATCAAGAACGCCGCACGGTGAAGCGCGTCAATTCGCGCCGGGGCGCTTCCCAGGCGGGATCCAGTTCAGCCGCCTTGAGGTAATCGCGATAAGCCTCGGCGATGTTGCCGCTTTCCTCGTTGGCGATGCCGCGGTTGTAGTAAGCCTTGGCTGGCTCTTCAGGGCCAAGTTCAATGCCGCGATCCAGCGGCCCGAGCGCCTCGGCCCAGCGCTGCTCCGCCACGTAGGTATAGCCGAGATTGACATGCGCCACCGCGAGATTGGGTTGCAGGCGTATGGCTTGCTCGAAATCGCTCCTCGCCTCCGCGTAAGCGCTTTGCGCGAAATAAATCACGCCGCGATTGTTGTAGTTCCCCGCCGCCTCGCTTCTGGAAACGGTCTTCTCGGCGACGGCGCGGTTGCAGATTTCCAGCGGCGCCACGCTGAGCCGTGAGCCGGTGACGCTCACTTGCTCAGGGCGCTCCACCTGTTTGGCGACGCTGGCGCAGAATTCGGTGTAGCCGCCATCGAGAAACAATACTTCGCCGCCCCAACTGGCATTCGTGAGCAACGCCAGGGCCAGCACGCACAGGTGATGACAATGATTCGCTTTGATAAAAACCTGCATGATTCCCTCCTCCTACGCAATGATTATTGATTTTCGATTATTGCTTTTCATCCCACGCGAAACGTGGGCGCTCTAGCGGGAAAAGACCGATGCCGCGCGCTTTCCTCCCCGTTTGACCGGGTAAATCATGGCGCCGGCCACAACCGGCGCCATCAAGCGTACCTTATTGTGGCACGAACAAATGGTAAAGATGATCGTAGTCCGGATTATGCACGAAGCCTTCGGTCGGGCTGCTTGGCTTGAAGGTCTGGTGACAGCTTTCGCAGACCTCCAGCAGCGTATCCCCGGCGCTCGACAGCAACTCCTTGTTCTTGCTCTTGGCGGCGTCCATCGCCACCACGGCCGCGCTCGACATCGCTTGCGACATGTCACGCCAGCGCGAATCAGCGGCCCAAGCCGCATCATCCGGCCCATTGCCGCCGAGCGTGAGCAAAGGCCCGCTGGCCGCCAGTTGGATCGAGTAATACTCCACCAGACGCCATTCGTCATCGGTCAAGTCGCGCTCTAAGGCTTGATGATTCCAGATGTGATGCGCGGAATGATCCACCAAGGTGACCATCAGCGCGTTGATGCTGACCGGCACTTGCGGCGGCGCTTCCGCCGCGTTCACCGCCAATCCAATGCCCAAACTCATGCTCAATCCCAACGCAGTACATGAACAAATCTTGCTACTCATGTTGTCGTCCTCCGTAAGTGTGAATGCAGCCCTTCATTGGTCTGCC
>JAITMI010000073.1 GCA_031277435.1 Pseudomonadales bacterium | reverse complement strand
GCGCGCAGCGTGTGGCCGGCGCTGTTGACGTAGCGGTTTTCATAGGAGAGCCGGGCGTTGGGCCCGGTATCGGTGCTGAAACCAAGGCCGCCGGTCCAGGCGTGGCGCGGTTGCAGTTGTAGCATGACGTCGATCGGCACGCTCTGGTCCGCGCTCTGCCCTAGCCGGGGCGCCACCTGAATACTGCGGAAATACTGGCTGGCGTCGAGCCTGCCGCGCAAGGCGGCCAGTTCCGTGCTGGAATAGGGGTCGCCTTCGCGGGTCTCGATCATGCGCATGATCATCTTGGAATCGAGCGGCGCTTCGCCTTCCACTGAGATAAGGCCGAAGTGATAACGGCTGCCGGGGTTGAAGATCAGCTCAATAACGGAGTTGTTGTCTACCAGATCGACGGCGATTTCGTTACGTTCGAAGCGGGCGTCGAAATAGCCTTCGTCCATGGCGAGGGAAATCAGCGCGTTTTTCAGCTCCTCATAACGGCCTTGATCCAGCGCTTGCCCGCTGATGAGGTTGGCGCTCGCCACCGCCGGCGCGAACAGCGCCTGCGCCTCGGCATCGCCCTGCACCTGAATGTTCACCTGACTCACGGTTACCGGCAGGCCGGGATTCAGCGATACCACCTGCAATTCCCAGCAATTGCCCTCATTAATGGGGTTCACTTGCAGGATGTGGGTGGCGTTGTAATAGCCCAAAGCTTGCAGCGCTTGATCGACTTGCGCGCTGATCTCGGGCAGGCGGCGGCGCACGTTTGCCAGCGGTTCGTCGCAACTTTGGCGGGCAAGCTGCAAGTGAGCGGCGATGTTCTGCGCCACGGCCTCGCTGAGCCCCAGCGGCAGCGTCAGTTGCGGACTGGCGCCCGCTGTTTGCGCCAACACGATCCCGCTCAAGCTGTGACAGAGCGCTAACAGCAGGACGGAAGCCGTCCGCTGGCGGGGAAAAGTCCAAAATTTCATTCTATCTCCTTGCAACTATCAGAAATTCGCCACAATCCGCCAGCATTTCGTATAGTGTTTGGTCATAACTGGCCTTATACTGCGCCCCAATTCCGGCAGTCATCTGGTACTTACCGGCAGTTATAGACAGTTGACTGAAGTTCCCAGCAGTTCATTGGCAGCTTGAGCGCTTTTTAAGACAACAACAACAATAGACGATTCCCGACCCATGGCATCACTGCTCATCATCAACGGCCCCAACCTCAACCTGCTGGGAACGCGGGAGCCCGAGGTCTATGGCCGGCAGACGCTGGCGGATATTAACGCAGGCTTGCTGCAAATCGCCAAAAATGCGGGGCATCATCTGCAATTTCTGCAAAGCAACGCCGAATCCGAGCTGATCGAGCGCGTGCATGAGGCGCGGCGCGAAGGCATCGACTTCATCATCATCAACCCCGCCGCCTTCACCCACACCAGCGTGGCGCTGCGCGACGCTCTGGCGGGGGTGGCGATTCCCTTTATCGAAGTACATCTGTCGAACGTGCATGCGCGCGAGCCGTTCCGGCATCACTCGTATTTTTCCGATCTGGCGGTGGGCACCATCACCGGCTTGGGCGCGCAGGGCTATGAACTGGCGCTGGCCGCCGCTTGCGCGCGGCTTGGGCGCTGATTCCCCTAACTTTTACCTCAGAGGCCATTCATGGATATCCGAAAAGTCAAAAAACTCATCGAACTTCTGGAAGAGTCCAACATCGCGGAAATCGAAATCCGTGAGGGCGAGGAAGCGGTGCGCATCAGCCGCAACTATCCTGGCCTCAGCATGGCGCCCCAGCAATACCACGTCCCGGCGATGATGCCCGCGGCGGTGGCGCAACCGGCGCCCGTTGCCAATAGCGCCTCGGCCACCGAGGCCAGCACGCCGATGTACAAGGGCGAGCCGGTGAAATCGCCGATGGTGGGCACCTTCTACCGCTCCCCCGCGCCGGGTTCGCCCTCGTTCATCGAAGTGGGCAAGCAGGTCAAAGCCACCGATGTCATCTGCATCGTCGAAGCCATGAAAATGATGAACCAGATCGAAGCCGGCCGCGCCGGCGTGATCGAAGCCATCCTGGTGGAAGACGGTCAGCCGGTGGAATACGACCAGCCGCTCGTCGTCATTGCCTGAAGCCCTCTGCGAGTCTGAATCGCCATGTTAGAAAAAGTGCTCATCGCCAATCGCGGCGAAATCGCTCTACGCATTCTGCGGGCCTGCAAGGAACTGGGCATCAAAACCGTTGCCGCCCACTCCACCGCCGACCGCGGCCTGATGCACGTGCGGCTGGCGGATGAATCCGTCTGCATCGGCCCGCCGAGCTCGCTGGAAAGCTACCTCAACATCCCCGCCATCATCAGCGCGATGGAAATCACCGGCGCCGACGCCGTGCATCCGGGCTATGGTTTTCTGTCGGAAAACGCCAACTTCGCCGAACAGGTCGAGAAAAGCGGCTTCATCTTCATCGGCCCGCGCCCCGCCACCATCCGCGCCATGGGCGACAAAGTGTCCGCCATCGACGTAATGAAAAAAGCCGGCGTGCCCACCGTGCCCGGCTCCGACGGCCCCATCACCGAGGATGACCAACGCACGCTCGCCATCGCGCGCAAGATCGGCTACCCGATCATGATCAAAGCCGCCGCTGGCGGCGGTGGCCGCGGTATGCGCGTGGTGCATGAAGAAGCCAACCTGCTCAAGTCGATCCAGGTGACGCAAAACGAAGCCGGCAGCTACTTCGGCAGCAACGTGGTGTACATGGAAAAATTCCTCGACAACCCGCGCCATGTGGAAATCCAGGTAATCGGCGACGGCGAAGGCAACGCCATCTGCCTTGGCGACCGCGACTGCTCGATGCAGCGCCGCCACCAAAAAGTGGTGGAAGAAGCGCCCGCGCCCGGCATCGCCGATGCCACCCGCGCCAGCATCACCGCCGCCTGCATCAATGCCTGCCAAGAGCTTAAATACCGCGGCGCCGGCACGCTGGAATTTCTGTACCAGGACGGCTGTTTCTACTTCATCGAAATGAACACCCGCGTGCAAGTGGAACATCCGGTTACCGAGCGCGTCACCGGTATCGACATCGTCAAGGAACAACTGCACATTGCCGCCGGCGACGGCTTGTCGGTGCGCCAAGAGGACATCCGCATCACCGGCCACGCCATCGAGTGCCGCATCAACGCCGAAGACCCGCTCACCTTCCTGCCCAGCCCCGGCAAAGTACAGCTTTACCACGCGCCGGGCGGCAACGGCATCCGCGTTGATTCGCACATCTACAGCGGCTACACCGTACCGCCCTATTACGATTCGCTGATCGCCAAGCTGATCAGCCACGGCCCCACCCGCGAAGCCTCCATTGGCCGCATGCAGAACGCGCTAGAAGAAATGGTGGTGGACGGTATTAAAACCAACATTCCATTACAAGCGGAAATCATGAGCGACCCCGGCTTCCGCCAAGGCGGCATGAACATCCACTACCTGGAAAAACTGCTGAAACAGAAAACCGGCGCAGGCCCGGCGCACTGATGGCTTATTGGCAGTTACAACTGCGCTCTGCCCGCGCGCAAGCGGAAGCGCTTGAAGAACTACTCTTGGCCGCGGGCGCGCTGTCCGTCACCCTGCGCGACGCCGAGGACGAACCTCTGTTCGAACCCGGCGTTGGCGAAACACCGCTATGGAGCGAAGTGCTCGTCATTGGCCTCTTTGCTGATGACGCCGATCGCCAGGCGCTGGAATTACACCTGCACGCGCTGACACCAGCGCCGCTGCCGCCCTTGCAATGGGAACTCCTGCCCGATCAAGACTGGGTGCGCGCCTGGCTCGACGATTTCAAACCGATGCGTTTTGGAACGCATTTATGGGTCTGCCCAAGCTGGTGGCACGGCGGCGCGCCCCCGCCGAAGGGTGGTCACGAGGTTGGTCAAGAGGAATGGCAACCCTCCTCCGAAGCCGCCGCCGAATGGGCCGCGCGCAATCACGATTTACTCAGCGCCATGAGCGCCCCCGATGCCGTCGTGCTCAAACTCGACCCCGGCCTCGCCTTCGGCACCGGCACCCACCCCACCACCGCGCTGTGCCTGCGCTGGCTCGACGCCCACCCGCCGCGCGGGCAATACGTGGTGGATTACGGCTGCGGCTCCGGCATTCTCGGCATCGCCGCCTTGCTCTTGGGCGCACGCCAAGCCGCCGGCGTGGACACCGACCCCCAAGCCCTCTACGCCAGCGCCGAAAACTGCGCCAAAAACGCCCTCGCCCCCGCGCGCTTCCCCGTCTACCTGCCGCAAACCTTCAAAGCCCGCCACGCTGAACCCGCCGACGGCGTGCTCGCCAACATCCTCGCCGGTACCTTGATTGAACTCGCCCCCGATTTATGCTCACTGGTCAAAAAAGACGGCTGGCTACTACTCTCCGGCATCCTGCGCGAACAACCCGACGCCGTGATCGCCGCGTTTCAGCCTTTTTGCCGTGATTTTGCCATCGCCGAGGAGGGGGATTGGGTGAGTATCAGCGCGGTGAGGGTGTAGCGCGCCAGAATCCTGGCGATACAGAACCGAACTATATTTAGCGCATCTCTTTTGAGACAGTGCCTGTTTACAGAACTCTTGAACATAACTGGAACAGTTTATATACTGCCGCTTCCGTCCATTTTTTGATCGATCATTATATTGTTTTATTTTCTACGCCAAGAAATGGCGGCGACCTATATTTCTACTTATGAATCAAAGGAGTGACATGCCCAACCGTGATAAAATCACAAAGAAACATAGCGAAGCCGAGGCTCTCTACAAGAAAATATTAAAACAATCGAATGATGCCAATGCCTGGATAAATTTGGCGCTCATTTATGGCGCCACGCATAGGGAAAGCATGGCCATCGATGCCTACAATAGCGCACTGCTCATTGCCCCGGATAATATACAAGCACTAGGCAATATGGGGTTTTTACTTTATCAGCAAGGAGACTTGGCAAAAGCCGAAGGCTTGCTGCAATCCGCGCTGCGAGCCGACAAAAATTATCTCCCCGCAATCAGAAACCTTGCGTCACTTTATTTAAAACAAAAAAGAATCAGGGAAGCGGTGCCACTTGTAAGGCAATTATGCGTAATTCAACCAGATAAAAGCACGGAGCTAAAGCTGGCGCTATTGCTTATCGAACTGGAAAATTATGCGGAAGCCAAAGAGATTCTTTTCAAACTCCAAGAGTGGGGCCAGCTACAATTTTTGATGCGGCGATCGGGCCATTGGGATGGCCTTGACGAGGTGGATGCAAAGTGCTTACGCGCAATACGGCAAAATCCCCAATGTACCGACGAGCCACACGCCTTGACTAACATTCCCAC
>JAITMI010000392.1 GCA_031277435.1 Pseudomonadales bacterium | reverse complement strand
AAATCGAACGCCATGTTTATACCGGCGCGCTGCAACTGCCGTTTATCCCTGGCACCAGTTTCAAGGGCGCGCTACGCACCGCGTGGCTGGATGATCTCAATAATGAACGGCCGCCACAGCGTGAAGACGACACTCGCAAAAGCACCACCAGACTGGAAAAACGCCTGCTACAAGGTGATTTTCAGACCAGCCCGCTGCGTCTGCTCAAAGTCGCCGACCTCATGCCCGCGCGCGAGCCGGAGCGCGAAGTGCTGTTTGCCGTCAACCGCAAAAAAGACCGAGTCATCAAAAATGACAAAGAAGCGCAACCCAAGGGAATCGCCGCCCGCAAAGATTGCATCCTGCCTGGCCAATACCGCTTGCTGAAGGCCGCTGCCGCGCTGCCGGCGCTATTGCGGCAAATCGGCGCCACCGACAACAAAGGCCAGGCGCTGACGCCGCAATCGCAACAGCTCACCCATCAGGGCAGTGTTGATCTCAAGCGTCTTGCGCAACGCGCCAACGCCTATCACCTGCCGCGCTTTCGCCGTGAACTGAGCGTGCTTGATGGCCGAGGCTTTGTAGACCCCGCTTGGAAACGCGGCATCGAATCACTTATCAAGGAACTAGATCAAAAATTCAAAAATGGTGATGCTTTCCTCATTCGCCTGGGCCGTTACGGCGGCGCCGAAAGTAAAACGCTCAGCGGCGAAGGCGTAGCCAGTATCAAGATCATGGGAGCCAAAGGCAGCCCCGCGACTTTCGAAAGCAGCACCAAAACCGTTTGGCTGGCCGCCCGGCAGGAGAACGACCAAAAACAGCTCATCCCCTTTGGCTGGGCCATCGTGGAAATTGACCCTCACGATGATTGCACTGCTTTACAACAATGGTGCGATCAACAAAACCAGGGCCGCCCCAATATGGCTCAGCAGCGCGCCAAATTGCAGGCTCAGCGCCAGCAAGCCGAGGCGCAAAAAGCCCACCTGCGTGCCGAAGCCGCCGCCCGCGCCGAAGCCGCGGAAGCCGCACGCATCGCCGCCCTGGAGCGCGCCCACGCTTTGGAGCAAATGACGCCGCGGGCGCAACAAATCGAAAAACTACGCCAAGCCTGCGAAGACTGGGAAAAGCAGCTTCATCCGCATGGCAACTACAAGAAACAGCCAGCCGGCGCTCACATTGCCGGCCTCTATCAAGATGCTGACCGCCTGGTAAAAAGCGCGCTGCAAGACCTCGCCTGGAACGCCGCCGATAAAGCCACGCTAGCCGATATGCTGGAAACCTGGCTGCCCAAAGTCATTGAACGCTGGGATGCCAAGGAACAGCGCAAAAAGCTCAAATTCGCGCAACTGCGAGGTAACGCATGAGCAGCGTGCCCCGCAAGCTTGCCATTGCGCCAGGGCGAGAAAATAACGGTTACAGTGCGCCATCTTGGTAATTGATACGAATTTGAACGAAAATCCATGAATACTTATTTCATCTCCCGCCACCGTGGCGCCCGCGAATGGGCCGAGCGGCGGCAACTCAAGGTGGACTCTTGGATCACTCACCTTGATCCCGCCGAGGTGAGCGAAGGCGATACCGTCATTGGTACCCTGCCGGTCAATTTGGCGGCGGAGATTTGCGCGCGCGGGGCGCGTTACTTCAATTTGTCCTTGGACCTGCCGGAAAATCTGCGTGGCGTGGAGCTGAACGCGATAACGCTGATCGAATGTGGCGCGCGCTTGGAGGAATTCATCATCAAAAGGGTATCGGCATGACCACGCTCATTAGCTTTCTTGGTAAAGGACGCGCCGATAAGACCACCGGCTACCGCACCGCTAATTACCGCTTTGATGCGGATTTTTCGCGTGCCGTTCCCTATTTTGGGCTGGCGCTTTGCGACTACCTGAAACCACGGCGGCTAGTACTCGTTGGTACGAGCGGCAGCATGTGGGATGTATTTTTGGAACAGCATGGCGTTGATGACGAATACGTACTTGGCTTGATTGAGGCTGTAGGCAACGAACGGGTAGATGGCGCCATGCTTGAAGTTCACGAAAGGCTCTTATCCGAAAAGCTCGGCATTGAGGTCACATGCCTATTGATTCCTTATGCGCGCGATACCGAGGAACAAATCACCGTATTACGTCACCTCGCGCAAGTCGCGCAAAAAGGCGAAGCCATCACGCTGGACGTAACGCATGGCTTTCGCCACTTGCCAATGCTGGCGCTAGTTGCCGCGCGTTACCTTACGCACGTCATGAACGTGCAAATCGGCGGCATCTATTACGGTGCGTTGGAAATGACGGACGCTAACGGCGAAACACCCGTGCTGGATCTCAATGGCCTGTTAAAAATGCTTGATTGGGTGGAAGCGCTCGCCACTTACGACAAGGATGGCGATTACGGTATTTTCGGCAAACTGCTGGAACACGATGGCCTGGCCCCTGATAAAGCCAGGCAACTTGAAAAGGCCGCTTATTTCGAGCGCATCAGTAACCCAGAACGAGCAAAACAGGCTCTTGCCGGTAATAACGGTGTTGCTGCCGCCGTCGAGAGCC
>JAITMI010000364.1 GCA_031277435.1 Pseudomonadales bacterium | reverse complement strand
CGCTTGCCAGGCTTTGCGTAAATAAATGTCGTTCTTCGGCGCGTAGACATAAGCATTGAAACCTTGCGCGCGCAAGAAAGCGGCGTAGTCGCGCCGGCAGTCCCAGTTCCACTGGCGGCCAAAATAACCTTCGATAACACCGAAGGGATAGTCGAAAAAGTTAAGCATCCGTTGTCCGTCTTGAATACGTAAATTGTTTGGGCGAGTGGCAGAGCGTTCGTGTACTTGGATAGGCGCCTGCGCCGCAAAAGGCGCGGAAATCTTGTTTTTCCTCACCACGGTGGTTAAATGCGCGCGCCGCTACGGCGGCGCAGGAGATATTTGACTCAGAGGAATTGACATGACTTGCAAACGCATTTTGTTGCCCTTGTTGCTGGCAAGCTCGCCACTGTGGGCGCAGGAACGCCCTTATGACGCCAGTATTTCGCTCGGCTATGTAGGCACTACGGGTAACACCGAAACCACCGCCTTCAACACCGAAGCGCTTTTGACCTTGCGCCACGGATTATGGACGCACAATTTCAAATTCCAAGGTTTGACTGCGGCGAAGGATAATGAAACCACCGCCGAGCGTTATTTTTTGGGAGAAAAATCCGATTACGCCATTGGCGATGACCAATATCTGTTCGGCAAGGGCGATTACACCGACGACCGTTTCAGCGGCTTTGATTATCAAGCCTCGGTGGCCGGCGGTTATGGGCGCTTTTTGCTGCGCGATGATGCGCGCACTTTGGAGGTTTTCGGCGGCGCCGGTTATCGCCGCGATGCGTTCCGCGATGGCACCAGCGAAGGCGAGGGCATTCTCAGCGTGGGTGAAAATTTCAAATGGAAATTCAGTGAAAATTCGACCTTGACGCAAAGTTTTGCCTCGGATATTGGCGCGGAATTGACTACCAGCCGTTTTGAAATTGGCCTGGTGTCCACCATCATTGATCGCATCGCCACCAAGATCGCGTTTCAAGCGCGCAATATTTCTCAAGTGCCGGAGGGCAACAAGAAAACCGACACGCAGACTTCGGTGTCGCTGGTTTATACCTTCTGAGGCAATGGATTATTCATGCCTGACGCGGTTGATCAGCGCGTTGGTGGAGGCGTCGAAGCGCGCGCAAGGTTCGGGCGCGCTGATGGCGGAGTAAACATTCGTGCTTAATTCCTTGCCCAATTCCACGCCCCATTGATCGAAGGCGTTGATGCCAAGCAGCACGCTGTGCGCGAATACCTTGTGTTCATACAAGGCAATTAGCGCGCCGAGGCTGCTGGGCGTGAGTGCATCGAGCACCAGCGTGGTGCTGGGGCGGTTGCCGGGAATCGCCTTGTGCGGCGCCAGCGCTTGCGCTTCGGCGCTGCTTAGCCCTTGCTTGTGCAGTTCCTGTTCCGCTTGCTCCGGCGTTTTGCCGTTCATCAGCGCCTGGCTCTGCGCGAAACAATTGGCGAGCAATTGTTCGTGCATTTCACGATTGGCGCTATGGCTGTGCGCCACGGCGATGAAGTCGGCTGGAATCAAGTGCGTGCCTTGATGCAAAAGTTGATGAAACGAGTGCTGGCCATTAGTGCCAGCGCTGCCCCACACGATGGCGCCGCTGTTGGTGTCGAGATAAGCGCCGTCCTTGCGCACTTGCTTGCCGAGGCTTTCCATGTCGAGCTGTTGCAAGAAGGCGGGGAAGAGATGCAAAGGCTGCGCGTAAGGCAAAATCACCTGGCTTTGCGCGCCCCAGAAATCAACGTACCAAAACGCCAGCAAGGCCAATAGCGTTGGCAGATTGCGTTCCAGAGGCGCGTGGCGGAAATGTTCATCCATGGCGTGCGCGCCGCTCAAGAGCGCGCGAAAATGCGCCATTGAAGTGCCGAGCGCCACCGGCAGGCCAATCGCCGACCACAGCGAATAACGCCCGCCCACCCAATCCCACAGCGGAAATACCAGTTCCGGCGCGATGCCAAACGATGCCGCCTTGGCCAGATTGGCGCTCACCGCCACGCAGTGCCTGTGCAATTGATCCTCGCTCACGCCGCCTTGCAAGAGCCATTGCCGCGCGGCTTTGGCGTTGAGCATGGTTTCGAGCGTGGTGAAGGTTTTGGAAGCGATTACCAATAAGGTGGTGGCGGGGTTGAGTTTGGCGAGCGTGCATTCCAAATGCAGCGGATCGACGTTGGAAACAAAATGGCAGCGCACTTGTTCGTGATGAAAAGCGCCCAGCGCCGCATAAGCCATCGCCGGGCCAAGATCGGAACCGCCGATGCCGAGATTCACCACGTCGCGGATGCGGTGTCCATCGTGCCCGGTCCATTCGCCGCTTTGCACCGCCGCCACGAAGCGTTCCATGCGCGCCAAGGTATCCTGCGCCAGCCGTTCTTGCGGCGTGTTGGCGTATGGACTGCGCAGCGCCACATGCAGCGCCGCGCGCTGTTCGGTGTTATTGACCGCTTCGCCAGTAAACATGGCGTCGATGGCGGCGGGCAGCTCGGCGGCCTCGGCCAATTGCAGCAATTGCGCGAGGATTTCTTCAGTGAGCAAGTGCTTGGAATAATCCATGAACACACCGCCAGCGCTGGCGCTGAAACGCTTGGCGCGCTCAGGATCGGCGCGCAAAAGTTGCGCGATGCTGGGGCCTTCTTCATCAAGCCGCAAAGCCTGCGCTTGCAGCGCGGCCCACAAGGGATGCTGGGTGAGCGGGGCGATGGAAGTTGACATAGGAGGCTCCCAGAAGCTGAGGGGTAATGAATTATGCCGGACAAGCCGTAAGTCTACCCCAGCCACGCGGCATTCAGGATGCAGGATTGATTGAGAGATTGATTGAATGGCCCCGGTGAGGTTGTTAGTATGCCCAGCCTTCACATCCGCGCGCCGCTTTAGCTCAGTTGGTAGAGCAACGGCCTTGTAAACCGTAGGTCGTCCGTTCGATTCGGACAAGCGGCACCAATTACAGCAACGGGCTATGATTTTACTCTGGCCCGTTTTATCTCAGTGTAAATCATGGGCCGGAAGCATCGGCAATTGGCGCGCCACAGCCATACACGTCAAGCATCCCAGCAAGCGCATCCGCGGTTTTTTCAGACATAAAAAAACCCCCGCTATTACACGGGGGTTTTGGACTGCTACCGTAATAACTATTACGGATTGCGCGTCGCGGAGACTTCTACTTCCACGCGGCGATCGGGCTGCAAGCAGGCGATCAGCGCGGCGTTGGTGCCCTGACCCTGAC
>JAITMI010000283.1 GCA_031277435.1 Pseudomonadales bacterium | reverse complement strand
CACGCCCGGAACATTGGCGGGGCCTGTGCCGAGCAAGGTCAAACGAACATCCCAGGCGCCCGTGGCGTCGGGGTACGCGCGTCCGATTTCGAACGCGCCCATGGTCACGACAATTTCATTCGAGACGAAATCGCTCGTTCCAGAGTCATACACCGACAGATTGTTGATGGTACCGGTAATACGGAACTGCCGGTGGCTGGTGCGGTACTGCGCTCGCGTCACGGTTAATACGTCGGGTGGCGGCGGCGGATCGACGATGACCGTCACATCATCACTGGATGGCCCACCCGTGCCGTTCACGGTAAGACGAAAGACATAGGTTCCAGCAACACTGGGCGTAAACCGCGCGATTTGAGACGTGCTATCCGCCCACAGGCCCGCCGGGCCGCTGACCTTGCTCCAGGCGTAGTCCGTGATGGCGCCGCGAGACCCCTCACCATTCAGCCGGAACTGGAACCCGGCGAAGAAGCGTGCGGGAGCGCTGGCGTCAGCGGCAACGCCGAGAAGCGCGGCGCCAGCGCCGAGTAATTCCAGATGTTGGGAGCCAGCTCCCTTCTTATTGGACGTGACGGTCACGAATTCCGGCGCGGCGGCAACGCCGGTAAAGATATGCGTTGGCGCCGTCATCGCGCCGAACGATTCAACGCTTAAGGCCGCCGCCGGGTCGGACGAGCGCGCCACCACGGTCAGTTGCTGCGCCGCGGCATCCAACTTCGCTTGCTCGACAAGCACTTGGTCAGTAATGGCGGCTGCCGGGATGGGCGCCATAAACACCGGGTCATCGCTCGCATTGAGGATTTTCAGATCGCTTGGAATAGCCGGCACTTGTACCCGCGCGACATAGTCCGTGCCACGCGCCGACAAGGCCACGCGCATGTTCGTTGCGACCAGTTCGATCTGCTGACCCGCGATGCTGCGCGCGACTACGTCAATGAACGTTGACGCGCCTTCCTTGCTATACGTGGTGGAAGTCGCCTCGACGCCGATGCGCCGCGCCAGCCGCCCCTGAACGATGAACAGATTGGTGCGGACGAGATCGGCGCCTGCCGCGTGCGCGCTGCCTTCCTCGATACGGGGGCCGCTGATCTCGACGAAATTACGCGCCAGCAGCGGGTCGTTATTCACGCTGTGCTCGGTCACGCCGTCACCGATATAGCGATCACCGCTGTCCGCGATTACCGGCGCGCCATCCCACACCATAAAGGGCGCGATTTCTCCCGTCACCAGCACGCGGTTGAGATTGCCTTCGGCGACGCCAAGGTCGATGGTCAGGCGCACCTGGCCTTTTTCATCGGCGAGCAGCGGGTCCGTTTCGCCGTAGGGATGCCGCACGACATACGCCGCTCCTGGAATGACGTCGTCGATCCGCACGCGCAGCCGGGCAAACACGACACCCAATCCCGCCACCGGCGTTTCGGCCCCGCCGAATCCCGCCTCCAAGGCCATGATGACCCGCGCACGCCCGACGATGCCGTTGCCGCCTACGTCCAAGCGCGCCTCGGCCATGTAATAGAAGGCTTCTTCGGGAAAGTTGGTGAAGGTTGGAGCGCCCACCAGGGGCGCGCCAGGAGTTTGCAATTCGCCTATCGCGGGAGCCAGCGGATCGGCGTTGACGACCAGTTCGAGCCGCGTCCCGTTCTCATCCTCGAACCACAGCGGAAATTGGGTCTGTGGATCGATTGGACCCACGGATTTCAAGCGGTGAGGGTTTGCTATTGCCATGAGGCAGTCCTCCATCATTATTTTTATTCATTGCCGCCTTCACCCCACATGCACAGGCTTGTAGACAACGGGTCTCACGCCCATTGTCCACAACAATTCCTGCGCACCACAACTCCTGAACGCGGCTTACTGCTGCCGCGTCTGGGCTTCCTGGTCGCGGCTGAGGCGGCGGAAATATTCGGCCACGGAGTCGCGGTATTCTTCGGGGATTTGGTCACCGGTGGCGGTGCGGACGTTTTTGCCGCCGCCGCTGGTGCCGGTGCGCAGGCCGAGTTCGAGTTGTTCGATCAGGGCCAGCATGTCGCCGTATTCTTGCGCCAGGATGTCGCTGTTGCGGTTGGTTTGCTGGTATTCGAGCTGACGGATCAGGTCGTACATGCGCGCCAGTTCTTCGCTGTTCATGTCCATCTGCCCGAGCGCGTCGCGGGCGTTCTGGGTGAGGTTGGCGACGTTGTCGAAGAAGTTTTCCGGCAACTGGATGGGGCCGTTGTAGAAATCGTCGCCGCCGTACCAGGGGCCATTGCGGGCGCCGAAGCCACCGAAACGGTCACCGCCGCCGCCACCATTGTTGTTGCCGCCAAATTGCTGGCCGCCGCCTTGCTGGCCACCTTGTTGGCCTCCTTGCTGACCGCCCTGTTGGCCGCCTTGTTGTCCTTGCTGGCCCTGTTGCCCTTGCTGGCCGTTGGCCTGGCCTTGTTGATTCTGGCCTTGCTGCTGGCCCTGGCCCGGCTGGCCGCCCTGCGCCAGTTGCTGCAACTGGGCGCGCAGGTCTTGCGCTTGGCGGCGGGCGCGGTCGAGATCGCTGTCGCCCGGCGCGGCGGCGCCTTCGGCGAGCCGTTCCGCTTGCTGCAGGCGATCAGCCAGATTTTGCATGGCCTGGGTTACCGCGCTTTCGTTGCCGGCGATGTAGAGGCCATAGCCGGCGTCGATGTAGAGCGCGGCGTCGCTGATGGCTTGCGCCAGTTCGGAGGCGGACAGTTCGTCGTTGGCGCGCTGCAATTCATCGCGTGCTTGCGGCACTTGTGAACCGAAGCTCTGCATCGCGTTGAACATTTGCTGCTGTACCCGTTGCAGTTCCGCCGACAGTTCGTTTTTGGCGGCGGCGAGTTCCACTTCTTCTTCCAGGCTCATGCCGCGGCTATTGGGGTTGGTGCCGTTTTCGCGCTGGCGCACGGCGGTTTCCATGGCGGTTTGCAGTTGCTGTTCCATGCGCCGCTGTTCGCGCAGCATGTCCTGCCCGGACTGGGCGAGGTCGGAGAAGGTTTGTTGCAGGCCGGCCAGTTGGTCTTGCGCGATCTGATCGCGCGCTTCCTGTAACTGCCGCGAGGCTTCGTCGGCGGCGCGCTGCATTTCCTCGGGAGTCATACCCTGGGCATCGGCGGCCTGCTGCATGGCGCGCAAGGCGCTTTCCATGCGGCGTTCCAGTTCGCTCTGGGCGATTTGCTGGCCTTGCTGTTGGCCATCTTGCTGTTGGCCGTCTTGCGGCTGGCCGCCCTGCTGCCCGGCCAGCGCTTGTTGCCCGCCTTGACCGCCTTGACCGCCCTGCTGGCCTTGTTGTCCCTGCTGGCCTTGCTGACCTTGTTGCCCCTGTTGTCCTTGCTGACCTTGTTGTCCTTCTTGACCTTGCTGGCCCTGTTGCCCTTGTTGCTGCTGATTGCTGGCGGTCTGCTGGTTCTGTTGCTGGTTACGGCGCAATTGCTGCAATTGTTCCTGCAATTGCTCGGCCTGACGGCGCAGCATTTCCTGCTGGTAGCGCTGGGCTTCAGTGAGCTGGCCCTGATTGCGCAGGTTGTCGGCCAATTGTTGCTGGCGCTTCGCCAGTTCGTCCAGTTGCTTCATCAGGTCTTCGGCCTGCTGCTGCTGTTGCTGCGGGCTGACGCTGTTGTTGCCGGTTTCGTATTGGTTGAGCGAGAGGTCCATTTCCAGTTCGAACATTTCGGCCAAGTCCTGGCTGGCGCGGCCACCGCCGCCGCCACCACCGCCGCCACCGCCTTGTTGCTGCTGGATGGTGATGTCGTTGAACACGGATTCGGCGCGCAGCAAAAATTGCAGCGCTTCCTGCGCCGGCTGGATCGCTTCGTTCAATTCCACCATCGCCAGCCGTTCGGAGGCGGGGTGCATACTTTGTACCGCGCGTTCCATGTTGTTGACGAATTCCTCGATCTGCTCGTCCTGCGCCAGTTGGCGGGCGCGGGTGCGGTCGGTCAGGGTTTGCGCTTGTTCGGCCAGGGTGTTTTGCAGGTCGGAGAGCAATTTGGAATTGATTTCCACTTGCGTGCCCTTGCCTTCGGCCTGTTCGCGGATCAGGTTCCAGGCGGAGACGATGATCTGCCGCTGGCGCTGGCTGATTTCGTCCTGCTGCTGCCCGCCGGCGCCACCCGCGCCACCCGCGCCGCCGCCGCTGAGTTGCGACTGCGAATAACGGCGGTTGTAGGGCTGCACCTGGATGAAGAACATGTCGGTGCGCACGGTCTGGGTGCGGTCGCTGGCTTCGGCGTAATAGGAAATGATGTCGCCGGGCACGAGCGGAATGCGCACTTCGGCGGCTTCTTCGGTGGCGGCAACTTCAGTGGCGTCAGTGGCGTCCGCGCCGGTGGCTTGCTGCGCTTGTTTGACCGCGTCCTTGTCGGCGTCGTCGCTCAGGACGACTTCAAACTGGCCGACGTTGGGGGTGATCGGGCGGGTGGGCACGGTGGTCATTTCTTCCAGCATGAACAGGTGTTCGGCGTTCAATTCGCGCACATGTTCCTGGCTCAAATCCACTTGCTGGAATGCGCCGCCGTTCACCGAATACTGCAAGGCGACTTTGGTGAGGCCATAGTCGTCCTTGGCGTTGAGGCTGATTAAGACTTCTTCAATGCCGCTGGCGTTGTAGTCGCCGCCGGGGCGGAGGATCTTGAGTTCGGGTTTGCCGTCTTCGGACAGGCGGATAAAGAAGTCGTCGCTGATGCGCACTTGTTCGCCGCCTACCAGGGCGGCGATGTAGTACTGGCCTTCTTGCAGGACATCAAAGCTGGTCTTGGCTTCGTTGCCTTCGACGCTCAGACGCTGGGCGACGTTGTTGAGCACCAGTTCGCCCGCCGGCAAGGGCGAGGTGGTGGTGACGTTGAGGTCGATGCGGGTGTCGGGCAGCGCGCGCACGTCGCCGCTGGTGGAGGTTTCCGGCTCGCGTTCGGTCCATTCGGGGAAGTTGTAGGTGAGCGCCAGACTCTGGATGCCGGGCACGTCCACCACGCTGATGTCGTACTCGGGGCTGCGCAGCCCGTTGGCGCTGACGTAGTAGCTGGCGTCGCGTTGCAGGGAAAAGAAGGTGAATTCGTAGCCCAGCGGGCTTTGCACCATCGCCACTTCCTGCCATTGCCCGTCTTCGCCCTGGATGTGGATGGCGGCGGTTTCGGGGTCGAAGCCGCTCATGGTGGAGGTGATGCGCAGGTTGGCGCCGCGGCGCACGCTTTGGTCGCCGGGCGTTACGGCGATGCTTTGCGGCGGCAAGAGGTCGGAGATCATCCAGCCGCCGAGCAGGTTGCGCAGGCTGTAGTTCAAGAGGCCCGGCCCGGCGATCAACAGATAAAGCAGCACCAGCACGGCGGCGCCCAGGCCGGCGCGGGCGATATTGATGTCGGCTTCTTTTATCTGTGTTTGCGCCGGGTGGCGATCGCCGATCTTGAGGGCATCTTCGGCGAGCAGGTCGGTAAAGGGGTTGTTTTCTTCCTTGAGCTGCGCGTAAGTGGTGATGCGGCCATTGAACTCGGGCACGCGCTTTTCCACGTCGCGGTCGAGGCGCTCGCGCAGGCGTTTGAGCGGCTCGACGAAACAGGCCAGGGCGACTCCCGCCAAGGCCAGTACCAAGAGCACGCGGAACACGTTGGTGGTGGTGGCGGCAAAACCGCTGCGCAGTGAGAACCACGCGCCGAGCGTGCCCACCACTACCAGCACGGCTACGCCGATTGCCGCGCCGCGCAACAGCGTGAGCGTGCGCAGACGGCGGCGGAAGGATTCCAGGTAAAACTCTAATTTCGCGGTGGCGTTCATCACAAAGATCCTGTCTTAAGGTTCAGGTAGCGATTGCCGAGCAGTGATTCCGCAAGCACGCCGATCGCCAGCAGAATCAAAAAAATGCGCCAGATTTCAATGGCATCAGGTTCCGCCTCCCGGCTCAGGGGGTCCACCACTTGCGTGGTGCTGGCGTTTACTGCGGCGCTGTTCACGCTGCTCTGCCAATTTTGCAGGGCTTGCGCGTTCATCGGGGTAGGGTCGGATTCGCGGGGATCGGCGTTGACCGCGACCAGCACTTCGCCTCCGGGAGTGAAGACCTGATAGTACCCGGTTTTATTCAATAGCACATCCTGGGCGCGGGTAGTATCTTGCAAAGACAGCAAATTTTCGCCGTCCGGATCGACCACCTGGCCGGAAGCGCCGCCGGTTTGCGTCAGTTGCAGGTAACTGTCCACCACTTGTTCGCGTACCAGGAGCTGTTCGTTCGACAGGTACTGCGCCACTTCCGCCATCAGGCTGACGAACAGCGGTTTTACCGGCAGATCGGAACTGGAATTATCCAGCGCGGCGGTAAAGAGCAGCACCCGGCCATTGCCAATGCGGCGTTCGATCAGCACCGGGTTGTCGGCGTTTTGCGCTACCAGGACGCGATCCTCGGCGGTGAGCGCCGGGCGCAGCACGCGGGCGTTGATGTTGCCCCAGTCGTTGCTTTTGCGCAGTACCGGATGGCTGGCATCGACGCGGGTAATGCCCAGGTGCAGCACGCGGCCATCGCTGCCGGTTTGCGGCCCGCGCAGCGCCACGTCGAACAGGGGCAGCGTGGACAAGCCGGCGGCGCGCGCGCCGCTGCCGGCGAACACCGAACCGCCGCCGTTGACGTAGTCGCGCACCGCGTCGGCGAGCCCGCCGGTGAGCGCGCCGATGTCCTCGATCACCAGCCAGGGATAGCGCTGCATCACCCGCGCGTCGAAATCTTCCAGGCTCACCGCTTCCACCTGATAGCCGCGCGGCGCGGTGGCCAGCGCGGCGCTGATATAGGTGACGGCGCGTGAGGCGGGGTCTTCGGTGAGCAGCAGCACCGGCGCGGGCGGCGCGTTGTTGAATACGGCGTGGCGCAGATCGTCGTCGCGCAGCCCATCGGCGGGGCTGAGGCTGACATCGACGCGGTTGTCGCCTTCGGCGAAGGTCACCTCGGGGAAACGCACGCTGAAGATGCCGTCGCCGGAGTTGCTGACTTTTTGTTCCTGAACCTGCTCGCCGTTGACGCTGAGGCTAAGCGTATATTCCCGCGCGGCTTGTTCCTGGTTCCACACATGCACGCTGGCGAGCACGCTGGCGCGGCTTTCCACCGCCACCGCTTCCACCTCGGCGTTAGCCGGCGGCGTGGCGCTGACTTGGCGCAAATCGAGCGTCAGCGGGCGATTGGCGATGACATCGGGAATCAGATCGGCGAAGCGCGCGGCGGCGGCGCTTTGCTGAAAATCGCTGATCACATGCAGCATGACGTTGCCGGGGTTTTTCTCGATCAGGGTGTCGAGCGAATTGACCATCGCGCCAAGGTCGAGGTGGCCGGTGTCGGGGCTGAGCGTGGCGATCAGCGCGCTTAGCTCGTCGGCGTCGGCGCTGGGCGCGGCCACCCGGCGCACACTGCCGCTGCCTCTGTAGAGACTGGCGACGTCGTCAGCGCCCATGCCATCGAGCACGCTTTGTGCCTCCGCCTGCGCGGCGGCGAATTTGCCATCGCCGCGCATCGACAGCGAGGTATCAACCACGATCACATGATGCACATCCTCGGCGCCGAGCAGCGCTTCGGGGGCGTCGAACAAAATCGGCCGCGCGAAGGCCAGCGCCAACAGCGCCAGAAACGCCATGCGCAGCGCCATCAATAGCAGAAACTTGAGCTGGCGCCGCACATGCACGCGCTTTTTGGAGGCTTCCAGAAAGCGCGTGGTGCTGAATTTTTCGCGCTCGGTGGCTTGGGTTTCCAGCCGGTGCAGCCACCAGGGCAGCGCGAGGGTGAAAAATCCGAGCAGGAACAGCGGTGTGATCAGGCCCATGTTCAGCCTCGTTTCTCGCGGAAAGTCAGATAGCTATGTAACGCGCGTTCCAAAGGTTCGCCGGTGTTGACCAGTACGTGGTCGGCGTTCATGCCGCGCGCGGCGTGTTCGATGGCACCGATGTGCGCGCGGATGCGTTCGCGGTATTCCTTCTTCATGAAGGCGGGCGACACTTCGATGGCGTGGCCGGTTTCCATGTCTTCGTACAGCGTGGATTCCTTGATGTCGGGCGCCAGCTCGGCGGGGTCGAGCAGGTGGAACAGAATCACGTCCTGCCCCTGCATGGCGAGTGGCCGCACGTTTTCCAAGAGTTCCTCGGTGTCGCAATAAAAGTCGGAAATCACCGCCACCAGACCGCGGCGTTTGATGCGTTCCTGAAAACGCGACATCGGCTTGCTGAGGGCGGTGCCCTGGTTCGCCTGCACTTTGTCGAGCGCGTGCATCACCGCTTGCAGCGAGCCGCTGCGGCTGGTGGGCGGGCGGTATTCGAGAATGTCGTCGGCGAATACGATCAGGCCCACGGCGTCGTGCTGGCGGGTGGACATATAGGCCAGCGAGGCGGCGAGCACTTTGCCCACTTGCAATTTGCTCAGGCCGCGGCTGCCGAAACCCATTGAGGCGGAGGCGTCGAGCATCAGCATCAGGTGGCTGTTGGTTTCGCCGAGGAAGCGCTTGATGAAGGTCTTGCCGGTGCGCGCGAATACGTTCCAGTCGATGTAGCGCGGGTCGTCGCCTTCGCCATAGGCGCGGTATTCGACGAATTCCTGACTGAAGCCGAACTTGGGCGAGCGGTGCAGACCAATCACGAAGCCTTCCACCACGGCCTTGGCCACCAATTCCAGATTGGCGACGCTGGCCAGCACCTTGGGGTCGAGAAGGTGAAACGGCGTATTGGCTTTGGGTGCGGCGGCCATCTTGGTTTATTCCCCGCTCGGCACCGGCACGGTATCGAGCATGGCGCGCAGGATGTGGTCGATATCGACGCCGTCGGATTCGGCGTAGTAGTTCGGCAATACGCGGTGGCGCAGGATCGGCAGCGCCAGGGTTTTCAAGTCTTCGGCGGTGACGTGATAACGGCCCTGCATCAAGGCGCGCACCTTGGCGGCGAGCACCAGGTTCATGGTGGCGCGGATCGAGGAGCCGAAATTGGCGTATTTCTTGATGATTTCCGGCGCGATCGGATCGGAGGGGCGCGTGGCGCGCACGATGTCCACCGCGTAGCGGTTGAGGTTGCTGGAAATCGGCACCTGGCGCACCAGCGATTGGAACTGCACGATTTCGGCGGCGTTGGTGCAGGCCGCGACCGGCGGCATTTCGACGCTTTTGGTGAAACGGTCGATTACGTTCACTTCTTCGTCGGCGCTGAGGTAGTCGAGCGTGACGTTGAACAGGAAGCGGTCCAATTGCGCTTCCGGCAAGGGATAGGTGCCTTCGAGTTCGATCGGGTTTTGCGTGGCAAGTACGATGAAGGGCTTGTCGATCTTGTGGTTCTTGCCGCGCACGGTGACGGTTTTTTCCTGCATCGCTTCCAAGAGAGCGGCTTGGGTTTTGGGCGGCGTGCGGTTGATTTCGTCGGCCAAGAGGACGTTGGTGAATACCGGGCCGGGGATGAAGCGCCATTCGCGTTTGCCGGTGCTTTGGTCTTCTTCCACCATGTCGGTGCCGGTGATGTCGGTGGGCATCAGGTCGGGGGTGAACTGAATGCGCTTGAAGTTGAGGCCGAGCGCGGTGGCGAGCGTGTGCACCAGCAGGGTTTTGGCGGTGCCGGGCATACCGGTGATCAGGCAGTGGCCGCCGACGAACAGCGTAATCAGCAGGTTTTCCACTACTTCGTCCTGACCGACGATGGTGCCGCTCACCTGTTCGCGGATCTTGCTGGTGGCTTTCTGGAATTTCTGTACCAGTTCACGAGTCTCGGTGCCCAAAACTACTGCGTCATTCATAAGTTCGTCCTGTTGCGTTGTCGTTAGTCATTACAAACCACTGCTGTACCACGTAGGTTGGGCTGAGCGCAGCGAAGCCCAACGCGGGAGCATTCGGGAAGCTCTGATCAAGTTATCCTTCGCGGGAATGACGATTTCTATCAAACCTGTCTTAATCAGACATTCCCTCGTTCTATACCCTTTGTTGGGCTTCGCTGCGCTCAGCCCAACCTACATGATCTACATGATTTTCTATTCACTGCGTACTGCTTCTGCTCAATTCGAGCAACAGCTTTTGCGCTTCGCGGTATTGCGGCGCGATGTCGAGCGTCGTCATCAGATATTCCAGCGCCTTGGCGTTATCGCCCGCGGCTTTGTAGGCATTGGCGAGCTTGAGATTGGCGGCGGCTTTATCGGTGGGATCAAGCGCCAGCAAGACCCGGTATTCTTCGATGGCATCGGCGGGCCGGCTCAAGTCGAGATATAGATCGCCAAGTTGCAAATGCAGATCTTCCAGAAAGGGATTAACCCACAACACGTCGCGGTAGACCGCCAAGGCTTCATCGCGCTGGCCGCGTTCGACGTAGCGATTGGCGAGCGCGAGCAGCGCGCGCGCTTCATAGCCGCCTTTTTGCCAGAAGGCTTGTAGCGCTTCGAATTCCTTGTCGGAGTTGCCCAAACGGCCATAGGCGCGCGCCTGGGCGATGTAGGGGCTGTCGATTTCGACGTAGTCGGGGAAGCTGAAAATCGCGCGTTCGGCGGCGGCGGCGGCGGCTTCCCAGTCTTCTTGTTCCAAGGCGGCGAAGCTGGCGCGATGGTCTTCTTGCCAGACGTCGAGTTTGCTCAAGAGCGGGCCGTATTCGATGTCGATGAATTCCTTGAAGTGGCGGTCAAATTCACTGGCGCTGATGCCCAGCACGCTTTCGAGCGCGCTCACCGCGTTCACGCCGTCCTGAAAGCGGTAGAGCATGTCGACGACTTTGTCGAAGCCGTATTCGCTGTCGATGAAGTCGAACACCAGGCCCGCCTGCATGTAGGACACGATCACCTGATCTTCGTAGCTGGGGCGCATGAAGCCGTCGTCGAGTTCGGCGATCGGCAGGAATTTGCCTTCCGCCATCGCCTGATACACCGGCAGCGGAATTTTGCGGCCCGGCGTGGGGCCGGTGCGCCATTCCTCGAATACGGAAATGCCTTCGCTGAACCAGCGCGGCACCAGATGATTGCTCGCTTCCAGCGTGAATACGTGCGCCATTTCGTGCCACAGCGTAGTGCCCCAGTGATAGCTGGGGTCGTGCTGCGCGGTGGGCGAATCCATCGAGAATAGATAACCGAACGTCACTCCCAAAATGCCGACGCCGGGCATCCCGATCGAGCGCACCACGAAGTCTTCGTGATTGGGGTAAATCTCCACCACGATTGGCGCTTTGGGGGTGAAACGGTAACGCTCGGTATAAAGGTCGATGCTCTCTTCGGCGAGCTGGTCGGCGTAAGCGGCGAGCACCGGCACTTCGTCGCGGTCGAGGCGCAGCGTGAGCTTGGGGAACACGCCTTGCGGCGGGTCGGGATAATTCAGCGCCACCAGGTCTTGCACGAAGGTGTCGAGCAGGCGCAGGAGGTTGATGGTCTTGGGGTTGAAGGCGTCGCCGGAGTAGGCGATGTCGATTTGTTCGCGCGCCTGGGTCACCTGATTCAGGCGCAGGTAGTTTTGCCCGAGTTCCAGATGCGCTTCCCAGTGCGTGGGCTGAATCGCTACGGCTTTTTCGTAGAATTCGCCGCATTCGCGGTAGCGGCGCGTGATCATGGCGAAATAGCCGGGGATGGCCCAGGCATCGCCGTAGGCAGGATTGAGCGCCAGCGCGGCGTCGATGTACTCCTGATAGGGCTGATGCGTCATGAAGGCCATGCCCGCCCGCAGCGCGTAGAGTTCCAAGGGCGACAGACCGCTGCCATCAGCCAGCGCTTCGGCTTGTTCGAGAAAGCCGCGCGCGGCGTCGTATTGGTCTTTTTCCAGCGAGGAGCGGATCGTCATCAAGTAGCCGCGCAAGCGCGCGCCGGGGGCGGAGTTGGGGTTGTCCATCACCACCGCCATGTGCAGGTTCACTTCCTCGCTATTGCCGCCTTGCGCCAGCGCCTGCGCGGCGCCGATATGGGCGAAGGCGTTATCAGGGTCGCGCTCCAGCGCTTCGCTGAACAGGTTGAAGGCTTCCTGGTACTGATACGCCTGCATGTAGAGTTCGCCCCAGCGCAGCCGTACCGAGGCGCTGTCGGGTTCGGCATCCACCGCTTGCTGGAACGCGGTGTTGGCGCCTTGCATGTCACCCAGCGCCCACAGCGCTTCGGCGCGAATCGCGGCGGGTTGGCTGAGGGTGAGCAGGCCGTTGTAGCAGGATTGGGCGGCGCTGGTCTGGCCGCTCCAGTATTGGTTTTCGCAGGTCAACAGATCGGGGTTGTCGAGCGCGCCGTAGAGTTGTTCGCGGGCTGCGGCGGGCAGGGCGAAGGCGCAAGTCACGACTAACACGAGGTGGCGCAAGCGGTTTACTCCCTCCAGACGGCTTACCCCCTCCCCCGCTTGCGGGGGAGGGTTGGGGAGGGGGGATTGGCGTCGATCCGCCCCCATCCCCACCTTCCCCCGCAAGCGGGGGAAGGAGTAGAACGCTTGCGCGGCGGCCTCGCGTGTCCACATGAAGAATGCCCTCATGGCGCCGTTCCCGCCGGTGGATTTTGCAGGGCGTCGATCTGCTCGCTCAGTTCGGCGCTTTGCAAGACCAGGGTTTGCAGTTGCTGCAAATACGTCGCGTTGTCGAATTCGGCGCGGCGTAGTTGCAGGTCTTCGATCCGCACGTCGATGGCCTGACGCTGTTCCAGCAAGGCGCGCAATTCGTCGCTGGCGCTTTGCAATTCGCTTTCGAGCTGCAAGGCGTTCAGGCGCGCCAGGTTGAACTGCGCCGCGCCGTCGCCGCGTATTTGGGAATGTTCGGTAGCGAGCCGTCCGGCGTCCTCGAAATAGCGTTCGACCGCGCGCTGCGCGTAATCGTAGGCTTCCTGAATACTGACGCTTTGGTTCTTGTTGACGTCGGTGCCGTCGCTGGTGAGCGCTTCGGCGAAGAAGCGCCCGAACTGCGTGGCGTTGCGTTCATTGCCGTTGCGGGTGGCGGCGATCAAGACGTAATCGGGATTGCTGGCATTCTCGCCCGTGCCTACCAAGGCTTCAATCAGGGCGCCACTGGTGCTGGAGGTATTCAGCAGAAAATTATTGTGGCCGGGCAGCGCCGCGAGCAGGTCCTTGAAATCGGTGGCGCTGAGGTCGAGCCCCGGAATATTGAACTTGTAGGTTTCGCCGTCGAAACTGCCGTGGCCGATCAGATAAATCGCGGCGCGGTCTTCGTCGGTCATGCGTTCGGTGAGCGTGTTGAAGTGCGCCAG
>JAITMI010000257.1 GCA_031277435.1 Pseudomonadales bacterium | reverse complement strand
CATGGCCGGGACGCATTGCCAGCGATTGCAGGATCAGAAATTCCGTCACCGTCAATTGTGCCGGCTGGCCCTGCCAGGTGCAGAGATGACGGGCGGGATCAAGCACCAGTTCGCCACGGACGATGGCGCTTTCGCTCGCCGTCACCGGCGCAGCCCCCTCTGTCGACAGTTCCTTGCGGCGCAGCAGTGCCCGGATACGCTCGATCAGCAACCGCTGGGAAAAAGGCTTGCGGATATAATCATCAGCGCCCATGCGCAGCCCGCTCACGGTGTCGAAGTCATTGTCACGAGCGGTCAAAAATATGATCGGCAGCGTCAAGGACAGCGCGCGCAGTTCCTGGCAGAGGAGAAAACCGCCGTCGATCTCATCCTCCAGGCCGATGTCGATGATGGCGAGGTCTGGCAAGCGCACGCTGAACGCGCCCATCGCCTTGGGGCGGGAAGGATAGGTGCTGACTTCATAGCCCTGCTTGCGCAGGACCGCCGCGTAATTTTCACGGATGGCGGCTTCATCCTCGACGATGGCGATACGCCGGCTCATGCGTTGTGGCCCCCCAGGCGGCACTGTCAAAGGCGGCACTATAGCCTAGTTTGCCGCCTGCTTCGCGGACTGACGGCGGAACTTGTGCCACTGTTCCCGCACCAGGGCCAGTCATCACAATTCTGCCACAATTGATCAGCGCCAAGCCCCCTTTACTCCTTCTAAGCGCTGAACTTAGCGGCTTTAATGCCGCCAAGTCCGCTTCATCGAGGAAGAGCACATGCGGCTCCCGTCTCTCTCCGGTACTGTCATTGGCACTCTTGCCATCCTCAGCCTCGGCGCGCTCAGCGCCCTGGGCTGGCATTTCTCTTTGCAACACCGGCTCGCCGCCGAGGCCCGCCTCAGCGCGCTCGAAGCCCAGCTCGCCGCCGCGCAAGCGCAAGCGCAAACCCTGCTCGAAGACAACACTGAACTCTTGCTCGACGTAGCCCGCCGCGACCGCGCGCTTGATGCCGCCAGCGAGGAACGGCTCCAGCTTCTGGCGCAAGCCAAGGCGCAGCCAGCCCCGGTGCTCTGCTGCCTGGATGGCCGCGTGCTCTTGCATTTTCAGGGCGGTTCCAGCGCCATCGAAAATTTCTACGACGCCGAACTGACCGACTTCGCCAACGCGGTACGCACGCTGCCCGGCGCCACGGTGGAAATCAGCGGCTATGCCGACCGTAGTAGCGAACGCGAAACGGCGCTGGAACTGTCGCAAGAGCGCGTCCACGCGGTACGTGAGCGCCTGCGCGCCCTCGGCCTCAGTGAAGTGGATTTTTACACCAGCGCCAATGGCGCCGCCACGCCGCTTGCCCAGGGCGCCACGCGCGATGAGTTTTTTGAACGCCGGGTTGAATTGCGCCTGGTCGATAGCGGCGCGCAACAGATTTCGCTACGTTGATCTGGCGCAAATTAATGACGCCAGCCACGCCAGAGGGGGAACTTATGCAGCACCGCCAATGTCAGGATAGTAAGCCACGGCATAAGCCGTGACGGGAACCGTGTTAGCCATGGGGGGACAGGGAGGTCCCAACTTTACATGCACTACTTTTTCTTCTTGCACGAATACACGCGCTATTTTTTATACGAACCTTTATACGAACTTTTATACGAATTACAAAGAGAACCCCCAAGCCGTCCAACCAAAACCCTGATGATTCTGGAGCCGCGCTTATGTCCGAGCTGCCCAACTTGCAGTTGATTACCGGCAACCGCACCTGTTCCGCCGATTCGCTAGTGCCCTGGCTGCTGCTGGAAACCTTCGATCTGCCTTACCAGGAAACCCGCATCGACCTCTTTCGCGGCAACGCCGTGGAAAAAACCGCGCTGTTCTCCCCTTCCTTGAAAGTGCCGGTGCTGGTACACGGTGACATCAAGGTGTGGGATCCGCTGCCGATCTGCGAATACCTCAGCGAAACCTTTTTGGAAAACCGCGCCTGGCCCGCCAATCAAAAGAAAAAAGCAACCGCCCGTTCCATTTGCGGCGAACTGCACGGCGATTTCACCCGCTTCAAGCAGGAATGGCCGATGAACTGCCACCTCTACCAAGCGCGCCGGCCCAGCGCCGCGCTGGAACGCGAAATCGCCCGCCTGGATGCCATCATGTCCTGCTGCCACAGCAAGTTCGGCGACGGCGGCGATTTCCTGTTCGGCCATTTCAGCATCGCCGACGCCTTCATCGCCCCCTTCGCCATCGCGCTCGACTGCTACGGCGCCGAACTCACCGCCGCCGCCAAACGCTACGTACACACCCTGCTCGAGCAACCCCACCTGCAATGGTGGCTGGAAGGCGCGCAACGCGAACTGGACGAAATCCGCTTCGCCCGCAAGATGGCCTGAGCGGGCAAGGAAAAGGTAAAGAAGATGACATCTTGAAGTACCCCATCACTTCAAGATTGTGTGGGCGTGTGGCCGGTTCTTTGAGCCGGCCTTTTTTTGCGCGCCAGGAAGCCAGTCTCTCCCGTGTCACTGTCGCGAAAGCCCGGTTAATTCCACCGCGGTCATTCCGCGCGAAGTCGCGGAATCCATACGATGCTTGATCTTGCGATGTTAGTGGATTCTGCGACTGCGCTTCGCTCCGCGCAGAATGACACAGAGAAGTTCCGTCGCGCCTGTGGACCCCAAAACCCCTTTGCCCTATCTTCCGCCCACTCATCACTGCCTATAGGAGCAAACCCGCATGGGACACTCACTCAAACTCAGCGCCGCCGACGGCCAGCAAATCACCGCCTATGTGGCGGAACCCATCGGCAAG
>JAITMI010000256.1 GCA_031277435.1 Pseudomonadales bacterium | reverse complement strand
CAAGCCGTCGCCGGTGTCGATGACGTCCAGCTCCTGCCCGCTCTGCCAGCGGTAGGCTTGGCGTAAAGTTTTGGGGATCACCACTTGCCCGCGCGTCGATACCTTGGTCGTTTCCATTGGGTTTGCCTCGCAACGATTTAGTAAGACGGCTAATCTTACTGCCGTACTGGCCGCTTCAGCAATTTCCTTTGCAAGGTTCTGCGGTGCATCCCCAGGCTGCGCGCGGTGGCGGAGATATTGCCGGCGTTTTCCGTCAGCACGCGCTGGATGTGTTCCCACTCCAGGCGTTCCACTGAGAGTGGCTGTTCTGGAACGAATGAATCAGTTTCTGGCATGGCGTCGCCCAGGCCGAGTTTGCGCAGGATTTCGTCGGCATCCAGGGGTTTGCAGGCATAATCCCAGGCGCCGAGTTTGATCGCGGCGACGGCGGTGGCGATGCTGGAATAGCCGGTTAAAATCAAGATGCGCATCGCCGGCTCACAAGCGAGTAGCGGCGTCAGCACGTCGAGGCCGGATTCTTGCGCGATTTTCAAATCCACCACCGCCAGTTGCGGCGCGTCGGCGCGCGCCAGAGTCAGCGCGGCTTCCACATGCAGCGCTTCGCTGACGCGATGGCCGCGGCGGCGCAGGGCTCGGGCGAGAATGGCGACGAAGGTGGCGTCGTCGTCCAGAATCAGAATATGCGCGCCGTTCAGCCCCTTGTTCATTAGAGGGCTCCTGGGTCCGCCGCCGCGCGCGGCAGGCGCAGCGGCAACGTGATTTCGGTGAGCGTGCCGCTCTCTTGCGCATCCCCTTGCAAGGGAAACAGATTCACCGTGCCGCCAAGGCGATTGATCGTGGCCTGGCTCAACACCAGGCCCACGCCCAGCCCCTCGGCCTTGGTGCTGAACAGGCGCGTGCCGAGCCACGCCACCAGTTCCGCGCTGATACCGGCGCCGAAATCGCGGATCGACAGAGTCCAATGCGTAGCGTTCCAAAACACTTTCAGTTCGAGCCCCTTAACGCTGCTGTCGGCGGCATTGTTGAGCATGTTGATCAAGGCTTGTTGCAAGGTGGCTTCCACTTCCACCGTGGGCGAAGGGCCTGGGGGTTGAGACAGATCGCAAGCCACCTCGGGCCGCAACAAGCGCCACTGTTCCAGTAATTGCGCTAAAAATTCGCTGAGCGGCAGCGCTTCGGGGCGCAGGTTTTTGAAGTCGGCTTTTTGTGTCAAGCTGCGCAGCGTGTCGCGGCAGCGCCGCACTTGTTCTTGCAGCAGCTTGAGATCCGCGCCCAGTTCAGCGTCTTGCCCGTACTGTTGCCGCAGTTCCTGTAGCAACACTGCCATCGAACCCAGCGGCGTACCCAGTTCGTGCGCGGTACCGGCGGCCATGGTGGCCACGGCCAGGATTTGTTCGTTACGCAGCGTATCTTCGCGATAGCGGCGCAGGCGCTGTTCCTGGCGCTGATTATCCAGCGCCATTTTCACCACGAAATAAGTGATAAGCGCCGCGCTTACCAGAAAATTGAACCACATGCCCAGCACATGCAAGTTCGCCGATGCCGCCACGCCAACATGATCCGCGTGAGCATCTGGCACCAGCTCCGGCAGCGGCGCATAGAAAAACAATAACAGGCTGTAACAGGTAAGCGCGCAAGCGGCCAGCGTCAGCGTATACGCAAACGACAGCGTGGCGGCGGCGATGGTCACTGGCACCAAAAGATAAGAAATAAAGGGATTGTTGGCCCCGCCGGTGAAATACAAAAGCAGCGATAAACCCAGCACATCGATCAATAAATGCAGGAAAAATTCCGGCGCATAAGGCCGCTGACGCCCTTGCAAGCGCCAATAAAGCGCACCATTGAGCAGCGCCAGCGTGAAGAAAATGGTGAAAATCAGGCCATAATCGAGCCCCAGGCGCATGACGCGCCAAGCGTAAAGCAGCGCCATCAATTGCAAGGTAAATACGATGGAACGGATTACGAACAGGCGCTGCAAATTGCGCTGTAGCGCGTTGAAGCTGAGCACGTCGATGTCGTGCGTGGTGTTGGCTACGGCGTTCATAACCGAGGACGGCCCTCTCAACTGGATGCCAAGCAATTGGTACGCGCATGGGGCTTGAAAGGCGAAACGCCGATCATTCAGTTTCACTTCAATTGGACGCATATTTCGGGCGATTGCCGGACTGACTCGCGGCAACCATCCGTTCTGGCACGCATCGTGTCGAAGTACTCAATACTCATAAGTTCAGCACGCTCCATGAAGCACTGCGTGTTACACAAGATTGGGTTCGAGTTTACCACGAGGAACGAGCCCACGGCGCCACTCCACCGGCCATCTATCGCCGACTACCGCTGACGGCATTCAAACAGAAGCGGCGGCAACTACGGCAAAGCCTCTAATTTCGATTGGTGGCGGCAGCGGCGGATTGACCAAGGGAGTTTCGATAGTGTATATATTTAACCGTTCCGTTTTGAAACCTGCATGAGGAAGCGACAACTATCAGACGCGGCGACTCGGCGGGCATATGCAAACTGATATGCAATCACATATAAGTTCCATAGTAGTGATACATTTAAAAATATCTCCGCTTTTACTCTAGACGAATCCGAATTTTTCCTCGCAGCATCGGCTCAAGCCAG
>JAITMI010000207.1 GCA_031277435.1 Pseudomonadales bacterium | reverse complement strand
CGCCATCACGGTTGGGAATGGCGTAAACCTTGCCGATCGCCGGCGCCCCCTGCGCGCCGCGAGTGCCGACGTACAGCGTGCCGTCATCGCCCAGCGCCAGCGAGCGCGCCTCATCCATGCCATCCGCATAGATGGCGATTTTGAACCCTTCGGGCAAACTCAACGTCGACAGATATTCCTGTACATCCACTCGCTCCGGACTGTCCAACGCAGTAATCTGCGGACGCTGCGCCTGGGCGCCCAGCGCCACAAACATGGAGAGAGCAAGCAAGCTGCGCGTGAATTTCATGGTGGATTCTCGTCTGTTGAAGGTGTTTGTCGAGGGCGGCTGTTGAAGGTTGTTATTGAAAGTTGCTATTGAAAGATGGTGCGGACGGAGAGACTTGAACTCTCACACCAAAGGTACTGGAACCTAAATCCAGCGCGTCTGCCATTTCGCCACGTCCGCGTGAGGGTGGGATTATAGCCCACCCAAGATCATGCTCAGCGCCCCACTCGTTCTTGCAAGCGGTTGACGCTGTCTTGCAAGGTGGACAGGCTCTGGTTCACCTGCAAGCGGAACACGTTGATCGATTCGATGTCCTGCTCGGTGGCGTTGAGGCGGCTTTGTACGTCGCTCCGCACGCTCTTGAGGTCGCTATTGATCGTGCTGAGCTGTTGCCCCAGGTTGTCCATGCCGGCAAAATTCTGCGTGACGCGATCGATGCTCTGCTGCACGGCGGCCAATTGCGTGCGGTTCTGGTTGATCATGTCGGCGTGATTGTCGATGGCGGTGTCCATGCCCTTGGTGGATTCCTGTACCGCCGTCAACGCGGTTTTCAATTCAGCGACATCGGTGCGCAGTTGATTGCGCGCGGCCCACAGTTTGTCGATTTCGGAGAAGTTGAAATCGACGCGCTCCAAGAGCCCCGTGGACGATTGCACCGAGGCTTCGTCCACCAGATTCAAGCGGCTTTCGAGCTGCCCGATGCGCGTGAGCGCGCGCTCAAAATCAGCCTGCGCCGCCTGGCTTTGCGTATAAAAATAGTAACCGGCGGCGCCAGCGCCACACATGCCGAGAAACAGCAGGGTAAGCACGAAAGATACGAAGCCGCTGGTGCGCGCCACCGGCTCGCCGGCATAGACGGGCATCGCGGCGGCTGCCGCGGCGCCACTGCCGCGGCGCTGTTTGCGATGCGAGGCCAATTCGTCGCGTTCCGGCACCAGGCTCGGGATGTCGTCTAAATGATCGTTAGCCATATGGGTATGTCTGTCAAAACAGTGAAGGGCCAGTGAAAAAACCGCTACAGCTTACCAGATTCTTCCTCAATCCAGCCATGCCCTGGCATTGCGGAACATCCGCAGCGTGGGGCCGTCCTCGCCCCAGCTTGAGCTGCGCCAACTGTTGGTCACCGCCCGGAATACCCGCTCGGGATGCGGCATCAGGATGCTGAAGCGGCCATCATCGTTGCACAGCCCGGCGATGCCCAGCGGCGAACCATTGGGATTGCTCGGGTAGCCTTGCGCCGGCGCGCCGTAGTTGTCCGCGTATTGCATGATCACAAGACCGGCATCCAGCGCGCGTTGTGCCAAGGGCTCGGCGCTGAATTCCGCCCTGCCCTCGCCATGCGCCACCGGCACCGGGAACAGCGAACCCGCCATGCCGCTGAAAAATACCGAGGGTGAGGCCGGAATTTTCACCTGCACCGTGCGGCCTTCAAAGCGTTCCGAAACGTTACGTACAAAACGCGACCAATGACTGGCGCCTGGAATCAACTCGCGCAGATTGGAGAACATCTGGCAACCGTTGCAAACCCCCAAACCCAGCGTATTGGGACGCTGAAAAAATGCTTCGAATTGCGCCCGCGCGCGCGCATTAAACAGAATCGACTTGGCCCAGCCTTCGCCCGCGCCCAGTACGTCACCATAGGAAAAACCGCCGCAGGCCACCAGCGCGTTGAAATTATCCAGCGTGCGCGCGCCGCTGATGAGGTCGCTCATGTGCACATCAATCGCGTCGAAACCCGCGCGATGAAACGCCGCCGCCATCTCCAGTTGGCCGTTGACGCCCTGCTCACGCAGCACTGCAATACGCGGACGCCGCCCGCGCTGCACGTAAGGCGCGGCCACATCCTCGGAGGGATCGTACGTGAGCTGGCTATGCAGGCCGGGATTTTTCGTATCGAGAATCAGGTCGTATTCCTGTTGCGCGCACTCGGAGTTGTCGCGCAAGGATTGCAGACGATAACTGGTTTGCGCCCACAGCCGCTGCAAACGCACGCGCGAATCGCGCAGCACGGTTTCGCCGCCAAAACGCAGTACCAATTCCTCGCTCGAATTGACCGCGCCCAGCGTAAAACACAAATCCCCCAGGCCGTGTTCCTCGGCCAATTCGCGCAAACGCGGCAGATCAAGCGCGCGCACCTGCACCACCGCGCCTAATTCTTCCGCGAACAAAGCATCGAGCAAGGCTGGCGCGCTGGCGATCGCATCCAAGCTCAGATCAAAACCGCAGCGCCCGGCAAAGGCCATTTCCAGCAAGGTGACGATGAGGCCGCCATCGGAGCGGTCGTGATAGGCCAAGAGCAGATTCTGCTCCATCGCTTCTTGAATGAAAGCGAAAAAATGCCGCAAATCACTGGCGCTGTACAAATCGGGACATGCGTCGCCCAGCTCGCCATGAACCTGCGCCAGCGCGGAACCGCCGAGGCGATTCGAGCCCAGGCCAAGATCGAGTAGCACCAGCGAGCTATCGCCCTGATCGGTCAATAATTGCGGCGTCAGCGTTTTGCGCACGTCCACCACCGGTGCGAAGGCGGACACGATCAGCGACAAGGGCGCCGCCATGCACTTGCGCTGTGCGCCGTCTTGCCACAAGGTGCGCATCGACATGGAATCCTTGCCCACCGGAATGGCAATGCCCAGCTCCGGGCACAATTCCATGCCCACCGCGCGCACGGTTTCATACAGTTTGTGATCTTCGCCGGGGTGACCAGCGGCGGCCATCCAATTGGCGGACAGCCGAATATCGCTGAGTTTGCCGATGCGGGCACAGGCGATGTTGGTGATGGCTTCGGCGATCGCCATGCGGCCCGAGGCCGGCGCATCAAGCAGCGCCAAGGGCGTGCGTTCGCCCATCGCCATGGCTTCGCCGCGATAGGTATCGAAGGTTTGCGTGGTCACCGCCGCGTCGGCCACCGGCACTTGCCAGGGCCCCACCATCTGCTCGCGCGCCACCATGCCGGTAATGGAACGATCGCCAATGGTGATGAGAAAACTCTTGCTGGCCACGCTCGGCAAGCACAATACTCGTTCCAAAACAGCGGTCAAATTCAAACCCGTGGTGATGAAAGGCTTGGCCTTGCGCGGCAAGGCGCGCGCCTGGCGCTGCATTTTCGGCGCTTTGCCGAACAGCACCGGCATCGGCAAGTCGATTGGCAGCGTGTTGAAATGCGTATCGCGCAGGCTGAGATGCTGCTCTTCGGTGGCCTGGCCCTCGTGGCGGTCGCGTTGCTGTTCAAGGTGGCCGCGGTCCCGTTCCATGTCTGGACGCCCGATGTCTACCAGGGCGCGCCGACCCCCGTGACCGCCTTCATGGCCGCCTGCACCA
>JAITMI010000204.1 GCA_031277435.1 Pseudomonadales bacterium | reverse complement strand
TTTTTATCTCGGCCATCTCTTGAAGGTGGCGGGCAAGGAGGCGCTGTGCCTGATCGATCTGCATCGCGCGCTGCATAAACGCCGCCTGGGCCGGCGCTGGGTCATCAAGGATCTGGCGGGGCTGTATTTTTCTTCCATGGATATTGGCCTGACGCAGCGCGACCGTTTGCGCTTTATCGCGCTCTACGCTGGCCGGCCTTGGCGTGAGGAGTTGCGCGCCAACGCGCGATTTTGGAACGCGGTACGGCAGCGCGGGAACAAACTATACGAGCGCAACTAGAAGCTATCTCAAAATTGAATTGTTGCCTCGTCATTCCCACTTTCGTGACGCCATGAACTACCCCCGTAGCGGCGCTGGCTACGGGTGTTCCGTGCCCAACAATTGAGCGTTCACCATCTGCTGGTTCACGGCGCGTGATACCAAGCCCAGTGTTATTCGTGTAATTGATGTCATGGCTGGGCTTCGCTTTGCTCAGCCCAGCCAGCCTCATTTGTCATCACCTTTTACTATTTGGTCGGTCCAAAATCCGCCGCCAGCGGAAAATTCCCCTCGAACGGCGGCCAATTCGGCACGGCGCGCAGCGGGTCCACGTAGTACATCGCGGTGTAGATACCGCGCAGTTTGCCGCCGTCGATGTAGAACACGTCGCAGAAATGATTGCGGCGTTTGGCGTTGCCGGGTTCGCGGATGAATAGCGCCGAGGCTATTACGACTTGTTGTTCCACATCCACCACATGCCAGCGCCGCGCGGTGACGTTGAGGACGTTGAAGGTGGAGCTGCCGGAGCGGCAGTCGCTCTGGCCATTGAGGCCACCGTCATCGGCGCGGTTGGCGGGCAGGGGGTTGCCGACGGTTCTGCGGCCATTTTCCTCGCGGAAACAGCCTGGATGCGCTACCGCGATGGCGGGGTTGCGGTTCACCACGTAGTCCCAATAAGAGTTGGTGATGTAGATCAGTTCCTCGCGCGTGCTGCGTTCGGCCTCTGGCACTTCGCGGATCAAGGGTGGATTGCCGTTGGTCAGGTACTCGGCGTCCCATAGCGTGCCGCCGGGCGTGCCATCCACGCCGGGGTCGCTTGGGCGGCCCACCCACCATTCGGCTTCGTTGACCGTTCGGTCTTGTACGTGCAGGCGGATGGCGACGATGGCTTGCTCCGCGCCTTCATCAATGATGCCGTAATACACCGCGTTGCCGCTGACCGGGTCGAGATAATGCCGCTGCACCGCGCCGAGGCCGGTGGCGCTTTGCCACATGCCAGTGCCGAGCGGCATCACGATGTCGTTTTCGGTGTGGCGGTAGGTGCTGGCCAAGGGGGCTTGGCTTGGGTCGTGCGCGATCAGCGCGGTGAGATAGGTGTTTAGCGTGGCGTCGAGACAGGCGCGGTCGCAGTCCTGGGCGAGCGCGGCGGAACTGAACAGCAGGGTCAGCAAACTCAGGCCACTGAGGCGCAAACGGGATAGCGGGAGCATGGCGGAATCCTCTTTGTTATGGTGATTGTTATGGTGATTTTCGTGAGTGTTCGGTAAAGCGCCTGGGGATTGTCCAAAGCCGCCCGCCACTTGGCAAGCCGCGGGCGCGCGGACGGGCTTTTGGGTATCATCGCGGCTTTTGATAGCGGCAACTTTTTCCGGTGCTTTATGACTGTACTGGCCATGGCCTCCCTCGACCTCGCGGGCAAGCGCGTCTTGATCCGTGAAGACCTCAACGTACCGGTGAAAAACGGCAAGATCGTCAATGACGCCCGCATCCGCGCCGCGCTGCCCAGCATCGAACTGGCGCTGCGCAAGGGCGCCAAGGTGATGCTGATGTCACACCTGGGCCGCCCCACCGAAGGTTTGCCGCTGGATCAGCAGCCCGATTCCGCGCTGGCGCCGGTGGCGGCGCATCTGAGCGCCTTGCTGGGGCAGGAGGTGAAGGTGATGGCGCCCGGTTTCAGCGAGGCCGAATCGCGCCAGTTGCAGGAGGGCCAGTGCGTGCTGCTCGAAAACGTGCGCATCAACGTGGGCGAAAACAAAAACGCCGATGATTTGGCGCGCTATTACGCCAGCCTCTGCGACGTATTCGTGATGGACGCCTTCGGCACCGCGCACCGCGCGCAGGCCTCGACGCATGGCGTGGCCAAGTTCGCGCCGGTGGCTTGCGCTGGGCCGCTCTTGGTGGCGGAGCTTGATGCGCTCGACAAGGCGCTGAAAAATCCACGGCGGCCTCTATTGGCGCTGGTGGGCGGCGCCAAGGTGTCGAGCAAGCTGCAAGTTTTGGAAACATTGTCCCATAAAGTGGATTTTCTGGTGGTGGGCGGCGGTATCGCCAACACCTTTTTGGCCGCCGCTGGCAAGCCGGTAGGCAAGTCGCTGTATGAAGCCGACATGCTCGAACAAGCCAAGGCCATCATGGCGCGCACGCATATTCCGCTGCCTACCGATGTAGCCGTCGCCAGCGAATTCAGCGAAAACGCCACCGCCACCGTGAAATCCGTGGACGCGGTGAGCGCCGATGACATGATTCTCGATATCGGCCCCGAGTCCGCCAAGGCGCTGGTCGCCACCATCGCCAAGGCCAACACGCTATTGTGGAACGGTCCCGTGGGCGTGTTTGAATTCCCCGCCTTCGCCAAGGGCACCGAAGCCGTCGCTCGCGCCATCGCCGCCAACCCTGGGTTTTCCATCGCCGGTGGCGGCGAAACCATTACCGCGATCGAGAAATACGGCATTGAGCAGCAAATTTCCTACATTTCCACCGGCGGCGGCGCGTTTTTGGAATTCGTGGAAGGGCAGGTGTTGCCGGCGGTGGCCATTCTGGAAGAGCGGGCCAAGGCTTGAACATTCCTTCCCCGCCAGTGGAGGTATCGAAAAATTTTCCCCTGTAGGGGCAGGCCCCCGTGCCTGCCCTTGCTGACGGATGCCACG
>JAITMI010000195.1 GCA_031277435.1 Pseudomonadales bacterium | reverse complement strand
TATGGATAGCCAGCCCAGCCTTGCTCAAACGCTGTGGCGAGCATCTGGATTGGGCTGGCCTTGGGGCCAGCGTCAAGGCGATCTATTCCGCCGGCGGACCCTTGCCCGCGGCCACGGCGGCGGAGCTTGACGCGCGGCTGGGCTGCTTGCCGATAGAAATCTATGGCAGTTCGGAAACCGGCATCGTCGCCTGGCGCCAAGGCGCGGAGGCTTGGCGCGCGTTTTCCGGTGTAAAACTCGGTACGCAAGGCGAGGGCGCCCTGTGGGTGGAATCGCCCTGGCTATCCGGGCGGCGGGAGCAAAGCGCGGATTTGGTGCAATTGCGGCAAGATCAACGCTTTCAACTTTTGGGCCGCGCGGATCGCATCCTCAAGGTCGAAGAAACGCGGGTATCCTTGCCCTTGGTGGAGAGCTTGCTGGCCAGCCATCCCTATGTTCAGGCCGCCTATGTTGGCCGCCGGGACGGCGCTTCCCGCTTGACGGCGCTGGTGGCCTTGAGCGCCAGGGGCTTGCATGCGCTGCGTAATGAAGGGCGGCCACGGCTGATTGCCGCTTTGCATGAGCATCTCGTTCCAGAATTGCCCTCGCTGGCCTTGCCGCGCGCGTGGCGCTTGCTGCGCGAGTTGCCCGTCAATACCCAGGATAAATTGCCCAAGGACGTATTCGAAGCCTTGGCCGGCCCACGCCCCTCGGCGCCTACGCTCAGCCCGCTGCCGCCGGGAGCCGCGGGCGAGCGGCGCTATGGGGTGGAAATTCCCGTGGATTTGCAGTATTTCTCCGGCCATTTCGCGAGTATGCCGGTAGTCCCCGGCGTGGTTCAGATCACTTGGGCCATGGACATCGCGCGGCAAGAGTTGAAAGCGGACCTGGCCTTCGGCGGTATCGAAGTGCTCAAGTTCCATAAATTGCTGCGGCCAGGGGATCGCGCCGAGTTGTCGTTATTTTGGAACGAACAGAGTAGAAAATTGTATTTTTCCTTCCTTTTGGCCGGCGAGCCTTGTTCGTCGGGACGCATTCTGCATAGGCCCCATGATGGCGCCCTATAAGCTTTGCGCCATCGTGCCCGTTTACAACCACGGCGCTACGGTCGCCGCCGTGGCGCATGATTTACGCGCGCGGGGAATAGACGTGATGCTGGTTGATGATGGCTCCAGCGAAGATTGCGCGCGGGTGCTCGATGCACTGGCGCAAGAACCCGGAATACAACTGGTGCGCCGCGCGGTAAATGGCGGCAAGGGCGCGGCGGTGCTCGATGGCTTACGCGCCGCTTATCGCCAAGGCTACAGCCATGCGCTGCAAATCGATGCCGATGGTCAGCATGACAGGGGGGACATTGAGCGTTTTATCGCCGTTTCACGCGACAATCCACAGGCTCTCGTGTGCGGCGCGCCGGTCTATGGCGCTGATGCGCCGAAGGCGCGCTTGTATGGGCGCTGGCTGACGCGCGTGTGGGTGTGGATAAATACCTTATCGTTCAATATCTACGATGCCATGTGCGGTTTCAGGATTTATCCCCTGCCAGCCACCGTGGCCGTCATCGACGCCGAGCGCATCGGCCAGCGCATGGATTTCGATATTTCGATCATCGTGCATTTGCACTGGCGCGGCGTGCCCATGCTGTGGCTGCCGACCAGGGTCATTTATCCACAAGGGGGCGTCTCGCATTTCAATGTGCTGCGCGACAACCTGTTGATCAGCCGTGCGCATGCGCTGCTGTTTTTCGGCATGTTGTGGCGCGCCCCGCGCTTGCTGGCCCGGCGCTTGCGGGGGGCGGCATGAACCCGCCCGCCAAGCATTGGGCGCGGCGCTCCGAACGCGGCAGCGCGGTCTTGATGCGCTTGATGGCCTGGGCGGTGCGCCGGCTGGGGCGTAAATGGCTGGCGCCATTATTGAAACTGATCGTTCTTTATTTCTACGCCACGGACGGCGGTTCGCGCCGGGCGATCGCGGAATATCAGCGGCGTTTGAGCGAATACACGGGCCGCGCTGATCTTTTCCCGCGCCAGCGCCCGGTGTTCCGCCAATACGAAGCCTTCGCGGAAGCCATGCTCGACAAGCTGGACGCCTGGCAAGGCAAGATCACGCCGGACAGCCTCGACATCGAAGTGCCCGAGGCGCTGCGCCCGCCGGTGCGGATGGAACGGGGGCAGGTCGTCGTTTGCGCGCATTTTGGCAACCTGGAGCTGTGCCGGGCGATGGCTGAGCATGTCAATGGTTTGCGCATGAACGTGCTGGTGCATAGCTACAATGCCGTGCGTTTCAATCGCCTGCTGGAAGATAGCGGGGCGCGCAGTCTGAATTTGATTCAGGTCAGCGAACTGGATGTCGCCACCATGCTGCAACTGCGGCAACGGCTCGAACAAGGCGAATGGATCGTCATCACCGCTGACCGTGCTGCCTTGCAAGGGGATCGAGTGGTCAAGGTGGATTTCCTCGGCGCCAAGGCGTATTTGCCGCAAGGGCCCTGGCTCTTGGCCGGCTTGTTGCGCTGCCCGGTCAATACTCTGTTCTGTTTCCGGAGGGGGCAGCGTTATCAGGTGTCGATCCGGCCTTTGTCCGAGGGTGTAGCCTGGAATCGCGTCGGCAGAGAGGCCGAGATCGCCTACTGGGCGCGGCGTTATGCCGAGGTGCTGGAACAAATGTGCGAGCAAGCGCCTCTGCAATGGTTTAATTTTTTTCCTTTTTGGACGGAACATGCGTAAACGCGGTGTATTGGCAACCGAGATTCAGGTACAAGTGCCGTTTCACGAGATCGATGTCATGGAAGTGGTATGGCATGGGCACTACGTCAAATACCTGCAAGTGGCGCGCGATGCCTTGCTCGCGCGGATTGGCTATGGCTATGATGCGATGCGCGCCGATGGCTTTGCCTGGCCGGTGGTGGACATGCAGTTGCGTTATGTGCGCCCCGCCGTGTTGGGGCAGTTATTGACGGTTCGGGCGGAGTTGATCGAATGGGAAAGCCGCGTGCTTATCAACTATCTCGTGAGCGACGCCCAAAGCGGTACCCGCCTGACGCGCGCCACGACGACGCAGGTTGCCCTTAACGTGGCGGCGCGGGAAATGTTATTCATTACCCCAGAGCCCTTGGTGCGAGCCATCGAAGGGGCGCTGGCGGCACAAACCGAGGCTTGATGATGCAAATGCCGTGGCGTGGCGCCGCTCTGTTGAGCCTGCTGCTTGTTTCTCTGGAAGTTCATGCCTTCAGCCTGGAGGAATTGGAAGCGCAATTGCGCGCCACGCCGATCGTGCGTGGACAGTTCGTTCAACAAAAATTTCTGCGTTCCTTGGCTGAGCCCTTGACGACCCAAGGCGATTTTACGCTGGCGGCGGATAAAGGCTTGCTGTGGTTTTTGCGAGAACCTATCGTTCAAGATTTACGCATGACCTATGCAGGCGTGGCGCGGCGCGATGCCGAGGGGCAGTGGCAAACGCTGCCCCAGCAAGCGGGCGGCGCGCGCGAAAGCCGGATTTTTCTCGCCGTATTGGCGGGGGATACACGGGATTTGCGGGAAAGTTTCGATATTTCCCTGAGCGGCACTGAGACCGCCTGGAAAGTGACGATGACGCCCAGCTCGGCGCTGTTGCGGCAGATTTTTTCCGGCATCGTGATTGAGGGAGGCCGTTTCGTCGATCGTATCGAATTGCACGAAACGCAGGGCGATCGCACCGTATTGGCGATGGAAAACCCGCAAGCGGCGCAAGCGCTTAACGATGAAGAAGTCCGCGCGTATGGCGAGTGAACGCTGGTTGCCGCGGGCTTTTCTGGGGCTTTTGTTCTTGCTTTGCTGCGCGCTTGTGTGGCAATGCCGCGAGAATTGGCCAATATCCACTGATCTACTGACTCTGCTGCCGCAGCAGCAACTCGACCCCATGGAGCAAGAAGCGCAGGCCAGAGTGCAGGCGCCCTTGTCACGCCAACTGCTCGTTCTGATTGGCGGCGGCGATACGGAACAAGCGGTCATCCAAGCCAAGGCGCTGAGCGAGCGCTGGTCCGCCAATGCCTTGTTCAGCAGCGTGCAGGCGGGTTTGCCCGTCGATCTTGAGTCCTTGCGCCGCGCCTTGCTGGCGGGCCGCATCGCCATGTTGCCAGCGGCGGATCGGCAGTTGCTGGAGAGCGAGCCCGAACGGTACGCACGGCAGCGGATTCAGGACATCGTCGATCCATTTGCGTCGGCGGGTTTGATTCCTCTCGATAGCGACTGGCTGGGCTTGACCAAAAAAATCGAGCAAGCCTTACGCCCGGAAGGAAACGTACAGCTCGACATCGCCAGCGGCACGCTCCAAGCGCGCTACGCTGACGAGGATTGGGTATTAGTGATGGCACAAACGCAAGCCGACGCCTTTGACCAAGGCGGCAGTTCGCGCGGCATCGCGGCCTTGGTGGCAGAGGAACAGGCGCAACTGCAAGCGCAGGGGCTGCGGATGCTCGCCTTGGGCGGGGTGCTCTATGCCGATGTCGGGCGGACGCAGGCGATCAAGGAAAGCATCTTGATAGGCACGGGTTCCGTGCTTGGCATCGTGCTGACGCTGCTATTGGCGTTGCGCGGCTGGCGGGCCTTGCTGGCGTTTACGGCAGTGGCCTGCGGCATGTTGGCGGGCTTCGTCGCCTGCGTGGCTTTGTTTGGCGGCATCCATGTGTTGACGCTGGTAGTGGGTACCAGCCTCATCGGCATTGCGATCGACTTTCCCATGCACTGGCTGGGCAAGAGCTTTGGTATGCCAGATTGGCGGGGATGGCCGGTCTTGTGGCGGGTACTGCCGGGGTTGAGCATCAGTCTGGCGGCCAATCTGGTGGGTTATCTGGCGCTGGCCTTCACGCCGTTTCCGGGCTTGACGCAAATCGCCGTGTTTTCCTCGGCGGGGGTATTGGGCGCTTATGCTTGCACGGTGTGCTTGCTGCCGGGGTGGATGCGCCAGTGGTGTCCCCGCCCGGCGCCGGCCTTGCTGCATTTTGCCGAGCATTGGCTACGGTGGCGCGATTATTTAGCGAGCCGCCGCCCGCTATGGTATGGCGGGGGGGGCATCTTGCTGGCGGTCTTTGCCGGTGGCCTCATGCGGGTAGACCTGCGCGATGATCTGCGGCAGTGGCTGGGAGTTCCAGACGATTTGCTGGGGCAGGCGGTGGAAGTGGGCACGATCACTGGATATATACCGACCAGTCAGTTTTTTCTGGTGCGCGCGCCCGATGAAGCCGCGTTGCTGGAACGTCAGGCGCAAATCACGCGGGCCTTGACGCCTTTGCAAGCGGCGGATGGCTTGACCTCGTTCCTCGCGCTCAGCCAGGTCGCCGCGCCGGTTCCGCTACAGCGGCAAACTCAGGCGCGCCTGGCTCAGTTGGCGCTTGAAGCCGAGCCTTGGCGGCCATTTGAGAGCCTCGGCATTCCGCTGGCCGCCATTCAGAATGAATTGCTGGCCTTGTCACGGCTGCCCACGCTAGATCTCGACGCCGCGCTGGCGCTCGAACCCTTGGAGACTTGGCGCAACCTGTGGCTGGGCGGCGATGACGATGGCGTCGCTGGCCTTATTACCTTGCAAGGGGCGCCTGATATCGAACAACTGCGGCGGATCGCCGCCGCCGTGCCGGGGGCGAGCCTGGTCGATCAGAGCGGCGATCTCAATAGCATGTTCACGGCGACCCGCATCAAGGCGGCGGAATTGAAGCTGGCCTCCTACCTCGCCGCCGCCGCGCTGCTATGGCTGGCGCTGGGCAAAGCGGCTGTGTGGCGCATCTTGGCGGTGCCCTTGTGCGCCAGCTTGTGCACCTTGGCGGTCATGGGCTATCTGGGGCAGCCCTTGACCTTGTTCAGTTTATTCGGGCTCTTGCTGGTGTCGGCGATCGGCGCCGATTACGCCATCATCATGTATGAAAAAGTGGCGGGAGAAGCCGCCAGTTTTTGCGGGGTGCTGCTGGCGGGGGGCATGACGCTATTGTCGTTTGGCCTCTTGTCGTTCAGCCATACGCCGGCCATCGCCAATTTTGGGCTTTCCGTGGCGCTGGGCATTGGCTTTTGCGTGCTGATCGCGCCCTGGGCCGGCTTTTTACCAAAGCCCGTAGCAACGCCATGAACGCGCGATTACTTTTTGCCGCCATGCCGCTGTGCCTGCTTGCCGCTTGCGCCACGGTCTTGCCGCTGCCGCGGGTGGATACGGTGCCGGATTTGCCGCGCACGCTGCATCTCATTGAGAGCCAGCCTGGGCAGATCGAGCAAGACCGCTTGCTGGTGGTGCAGCGGGAAGAGCAATTGATCCGCTGGTCGCTGTTCGACCTGTTTGGCGCCCCGCTGGCGCGCCAGCTCTTGAGTATGGAGGACGGCAGTTGGCGCAGTGATGGCCTGTTGCCGCCCAACCCCCAGGCGCGGGAGTTGTTCGCGGCGCTGTTGTTCGCGTGGACGCCGGGTTCTTTGCTAGAGAGCGCTTATCCTGGCGTCTGGCGTGAAACCGGCGCGGAAGCGAGCCTTGAGAGCCGTGAGCTGATGCAGGACGGCGTGGTCCATTGGCGCGTCGAATGGGTGGATGAGACCTTGACCTCGCCGCCTTCGTTTACGCTCACTTTGCCAGAAGGGACGATCTGGCGGGTGCTTCCGCTGGAGTGATGATGAACGCCTGGTTGGGAAAGCCCGGAATTGTGTGCGCGCTGGGGGCGGGAGCCGGGCAGGTTCACGCCCGCCTGTATGCCGGCGACAAGCGCGGAATGCAGCCGCTCGGCGGCTGGATAGACGGGCGCATGCCCGTTCTGGGCGCCTACACGGGCGGCTTGCCAGAGTGGCCCGAAACGGTCGCCAGCCATGACCGCACCCGCAACAATCAACTGCTTCTGGCTGCCGCAAAGCAGATCGAAGATAGTCTACGCGAGGCCATACAGCGCTATGGCGCGGGGCGTATTGGCGTGGTGGTGGGAACCAGCACCTCCGGCATAAACGACAATACCGCGTCATTTCGCGTCTTGAACGCCAGCGGGCAGTGGCCCGCCGATTACGATTACCGCCGCCAGATGCTGTCCTCGCCTTCCGCTTTTTTGGCCAGATGGCTGGATCTGGGCGGCCCCGCCTACACGGTTTCCACCGCCTGCACGTCCAGCGCCCGCGCCTTGATGTCCGCGCGCATGTTGCTGGCCATGGGAATCTGCGATGCCGTGCTGTGCGGCGGCGCGGATACCTTGTGCCGCTTCACCATCAACGGCTTTGCCGCGCTGGGCGCCATTGCCGACACGCCTTGCTTGCCGTTCTCCGTAAACCGCAAGGGCATCAATATCGGCGAGGCCGGCGTGCTGTTTCTGATGGAGCGTGAGGGCTCCGAGCGCAGCCCGGTGGCCCTATTGGGAGCGGGCGCCAGTTCGGATGCCTGGCACATGTCGGCGCCCGAGCCGTCCGGCGCCGGCGCGCGCATGGCCATGCAGGCGGCGCTGCAATCGGCGGAGGTGGCGGCGCGCGATATCGGCTGGGTCAATTTGCACGGCACCGG
>JAITMI010000020.1 GCA_031277435.1 Pseudomonadales bacterium | reverse complement strand
GCCGACGCTCTGTGCGCTATCACCGATATTTTGGCGCGGGGGCGCATTCCGCTCTTGGTCGGCGGCACCATGCTGTATTTCAAAGCCTTGCGTGACGGGTTGGCGGCGCTGCCGGGCGCTGAACCGGTGGTGCGTCAGCGCATTCTGGCGCTGGCGCAGGCCGAGGGCTGGGCGGCGGTCCATGCGCGGCTTAAGGAGGTGGACCCCATTTCCGCCGCGCGCATCCGCCCCAGCGATCCGCAGCGTTTGCAGCGCGCGCTTGAGGTGTACGAAATTACCGGCGTTGCGCTGTCGGCCCATCATGCCGCGCAAGCGCCGGGGCAGGCGGCGGACTTGCCTTGCACGCTGCATTTCATCGGCATGATCCCAGCCGATCGCGCGCGTCTGCATGAGCGCATCGCCCGCCGTTTTCAGCACATGCTGGAAGCTGGCCTCTTGGACGAAGTGCGCGCCCTGCGCACGCGCGGCGATCTGCACCTCGATTTACCGGCGCTGCGCAGTGTAGGTTACCGTCAAGTGTGGAACTATTTGGACGGAATTTGCTCTTACCAAGAGATGACCGCCGCCGCCATCGCCGCCACCCGGCAGTTGGCGAAACGGCAACTGACCTGGCTGCGTGGCTGGCCGCAATTGGCGCCTTTGCTCTGTGATTTGCCGGAACAAGGCCAGGGGGATACAAAAATAGTGGGAGATTACTTGAAATCTTTGAGCTTAGTCACCACTGATAGGTGGAGCTAAACCGCGGCGCCCTCTATAATTGCGGGTATCCCAGCAAGTATCGGCAAATGCGTACCCGGATAGTTTTTGTGGCAGGAGCTGGAACCGCTAAATCAGTGGTCGTTGTACGCTAAACCGAGTCAATTTTTTTCACCCTACGAACCAGGAGAATCGTCATGTCAAAGGGGCATTCATTACAAGACCCTTTTCTTAACGTGCTGCGCAAGGAAAAGGTGCCCGTCGCCATTTATTTGGTGAGCGGTATCAAGCTGCAGGGTCAGATCGAATCTTTCGATCAGTTTGTGATCGTGCTGAAAAACACCATCAACCAGATGGTCTACAAACACGCCATCTCCACCGTGGTGCCGTCCCGTCAGGTGCGCGTCCCCATGTTGGGCAGCGGTGAAGGCGCCGCTGATGATGACGCCGGCAATACCCTCTGAACGCCCGTCCCGGCTCCCGGTTCGCCAGCCTCTGGCGGGCCGGGTGTTGTGCTGGTGTTGTAAATCCAACTGAGGCAGCTCTTGTTTTTTGAACGGCCCCAAAGCGGCGAAATCGCCATCTTGGTCCAGGTGGGTTATGACAACACCCAGGACGAAGCCGAAGCGCGGGAGTTCGAAGAACTGGCCATTTCCGCTGGCGCCATTCCCGCCGCGCTCGTTACCGTATCGCGCCGTCTCACCAGCGCGCGTACTCTGCTTGGCAGCGGCAAGCTGGAAGAACTCGCCGCCACCATCGCCGCGCATGAAGCGCAACTGGTGCTGGTCAATCACACGCTGACGCCCAGTCAAGAACGCAATCTTGAAAAAGAACTCAAGTGCCGCGTGCTCGATCGCACCGGTCTCATCCTCGACATTTTCGCCCAGCGCGCCCGCAGCCACGAAGGCAAGCTGCAAGTGGAGCTCGCCCAGCTCAAGCATTCCGCCACCCGCCTGGTGCGCGGCTGGACGCACCTTGACCGCCAAAAAGGCGGCATTGGCCTGCGCGGCGCGGGCGAAACCCAGCTCGAAATCGACCAGCGCCTGATCGGCGTGCGCATCAAGGCCATCAACAAAAGCCTGGAAAAAGTCCGCGGCCAGCGCGAACAAGGCCGCCGCGGGCGGCGCCGGGCGGAAATTCCCACCGTGTCGCTGGTGGGCTACACCAACGCCGGCAAGTCCTCGCTGTTCAATCGGCTCAGCGGCGATCAGGTGTATGTGGCTAATCAACTCTTTGCCACGCTCGATTCCACGCTGCGCAAGATCGAAGCGCCCGGCATCGGCCCCTTGATTCTGGCCGACACCGTGGGCTTCATCCGCAATTTGCCGCACCAGTTGGTGGACGCCTTCCGCGCCACGCTGGAAGAAACCGTGCAGGCGCATCTGTTGCTACATGTCGTGGACTGCCACAGCGATGAGCGGATGCTGCTGATCGAGGAAGTGGACAAAGTGCTGCGCGAAATCGGCGCCGAGGACATCCCCACGCTGTTGGTCTTCAACAAGATCGATCTCTTGCCCGAAGCCGCGCCCGTGGTGGAGCGCAATGAATCCGGCCGCCCCATCCGCGTGTGGGTTTCCGCGCACAGCGGCGCTGGCATCGATGAACTCTTGAGCGCCATCGCGGAGCTTTTGCGCGACGACCTCATCACCCTGCGCCTGCCGCTGCTTCCCGAGCAAGGCCGCCTGCGCGCGCGCTTTTACGCCGCTGCCGCCGTGCTCGACGAAAACCAGGACGAAAACGGGCAATCATGCCTGCATTTACGCCTGCCGCGCGCCGATTTCATCCGCCTGATGCAGGAAGCCGGCGCCGACCCCGAGCCCTGGCTGCCGCCGCCCGCGCCGCCTTTGCCCGCCACGGTTGCCGATTTCGGCGCTTTGCCGCCACGGGCGCTGGAGCAAGCGGTGTAATTGCCGCATCAATTCCGTTAAAATCCGCCCCCGCTTGCAAGGCTTGCGCGGCAAGCCAGCCAAACCCCTCCATCCACTTGACTCCGGAGCACGCATGGCCTGGAACGAACCAGACGGTGACGACCCCAAACCCAACAATCCCTGGGGTTCGAATTCCGGTAAAAAAGACCAAGGTCCGCCCGATCTCGACAAACTGATCGGCGATCTTCTACGCAAGCTGTCCGGCAATTTCGGCGGCAAACCCGGCTCCTCTGGCAATAACAATGCCGGCGGCGACTCCGGCAAAGGCAGTTTCGGCTTCGGCATGTTCGGCGGCCTGTTCCTGTTGCTGGCGCTGATCTGGGCCGGCAAGGGCGTGTACACCGTGGACGAACAGGAACGCGGCGTGGTGCTGCGCCTGGGCCGCGCGCTCGATGGCGTGGTAGGCCCCGGCCTGCACTGGAACCCGTTTTTGATCGACGAGGTGACCAAAATCAACGTCACCCGCATTTACGATCAGACCTTCACCAACACCATGCTCACCGAGGACGACAACATCGTCGATATCACCATGACGGTGCAGTACCAGATCACCGATCCGCGCAGCTATTTCCTCGAAGTGGAAGATCCGGACATCAGCCTGAGCGAAGCCGCCGAATCCTCGATCCGCCACGTCGTGGGCGGTTCGGAAATGGACACCGTCATCACCAGTGGCCGCGAAGTGCTGGCGCAGGAAGCGCGCGACAGGTTGCAGCGTTATCTCGACAACTACGGCACCGGCATCAGCGTCAGCCAGGTGAACATCGCGCAGTCCTTGCCGCCGCAGCAGGTGCGCGCGGCGTTCGACGACGTCATCAAGGCGCGCGAGGACAACCAATCGTCCCAAAACGAAGCGCGCGCCTACGCCAACCGCGTGATTCCGCTGGCGCGCGGTAATGCCCTGCGTCAACTGCAAGACGCCAACGCCTACCGCGAACAAGTGGTGGCGCAAGCGCAAGGCGAAGCGCAGCGCTTCGAACAACTTTTGGTGGAATATCACAAAGCGCCGGAAGTCACCCGCGAACGTCTTTATATCGACGCCTTGCAAGAAATCATGAGCAACGCCTCGAAAGTGCTGGTGGATGTGCAAGGCGGCAACAACATGATGTATTTACCGCTCGATCAATTATTGCGCAACACGCAGCCGCGCACGCCGAGCGAGAGCATTCCCAGCGTCACCGTCACGCCGCAAACCCAAGGCAGCGTCACCACCACACCCAGCACGCAAACGCGCCAAGTCCCCATCCGTGGAGTAACCCGCTGATGAAAATGCTTCCTCTGTTCCTGTTGGCCGCCTTGGTTTTCGTTGGCGCCAATTGCCTCTACGTAATCCGCGAAATCGACAAGGCGGTACTACTCACCTTTGGCGAAGTCACCAACAGCGACATCGCGCCTGGTCTGCATTTCAAGATTCCCGGCGTGCACACGGTGCGCCGTTTCGATGGCCGCATTCAAACGCTCGACACCAACACCGAAAGCTACCTGACCGCCGAAAAGAATTATCTGGAAGTGGACGCTTTCGCCAAATGGCGCGTAGCCGACACCGCGCGTTTTTATACCGCCACCACCGGCGATGAAAGCCGCGCCAACAGCCTCTTGCTGACCCGTATCAACAGCGAATTGCGCAACCAGTTCGGCACCCGCACCGTGCACGAAGTGGTGGCCGGCGAGCGCGATCTTTTGATGACCCGCGTCACCGACAATCTCAACCGCTATGCCTTGAGCGAACTCGGCGTCGCGGTGGTGGACGTGCGCGTGAAGCGCATCGATCTGCCCGACAACGTCAGCGATTCGGTGTTCGCCCGCATGAATACCGAACGCCAGGAAGAAGCGCAGGAACTGCGCTCCACCGGCCTCGAAGTCGCCGAAGGCATCCGCGCCGATGCCGACCGCCAGCAAACCATCATTCAAGCCGAAGCCTACCGCGACGCCGAACGCATCCGCGGCGAAGGCGACGCCGAAGCCACCTCCATTTACGCCAATGCGTTCAGTAAAGACGCCGAATTCTATGAATTCACCCGCAGTCTGAACGCCTACCGTCAGGGCCTGGGCAGCGAAAGCGACGTGCTGCTGTTGTCGCCGGATGGCGATTTCTTCAAGTACCTCAAGAACAGCGACGCGCCAACTCCTTAAGGACTCAGCGAACCTACACCCACGACCCTGGCCCGCCAGGGCTACTCAGGCTTTTGTCATGACCACCAAGGCTACTCGCTGGCTCCTGCCCGACGGCGTCGACGAATTGCTGCCGCCGTTCGCCGCGCATCTGGAACAATTGCGCCGCGAGATTCTCGATCTGTACCAAAGCTGGGGTTATGAATTAATCAAAACGCCGCTGATCGAATTTCTCGATTCGCTCTTGATCCTGCCCAGTGAAGAATTGCAACTGAGCACCTTCACGCTGGTGGATCAACTCAGCGGCAAAAGCATGGGCGTGCGCGCCGATATTTCCTCGCAAGCCGCACGCATCGACGCGCAAGTGTTGCGCCGCGACGGCATCACCCGCCTCTGCTACGCCGACAGCGCCCTTTGCACGCGGCCTCGCGGCCCGCTCGGCTCGCGCTGCCCGCACTTGATCGGCGCCGAACTTTACGGCCACGGCGGGAGCGACAGCGACGCCGAAGTCATCGGCCTCTTGCTGCGCACGCTGCATAGCGCCGGTATCGAACAACCCTTATTGGCGCTTGGCCACAATCAGCTTTGCCAAAGTTTGCTCAAGGCCGCCGCGCTGCCGCAGCAGTTGAACGAAAAACTGTTCAGCGCGCTGCAAAACAAAGCCAGCGCTGATCTTGACCTATTACTGAACGAATCGTCATTGAACGACCCGTCATTAAACAAAAGCGCCATACCCGCCGCGCTGATAAGCGTATTCAAGGCGCTGCCCACGCTGCATGGCGATGCCTCCGTGCTGAAGCGCGCGCGCGAACTGTTCGCGCCGCTGTCCGAGCAACTGCGCGGCGAACTCAACACGGCGCTGACCCAGCTTGAAAACATCGCCGCCCAGCTCAGCGCGCAATTTCCAGCGCAGGCGCTGTATTTCGATCTTTGCGAACGGCGCGGCTATGATTATCACACTGGCGTGATTTTCTCGGCCTATGTCAGCGGCCACGGCGAAGCCATCGCCAACGGCGGCCGTTACGACGCCATCGGCGAAATTTTTGGCCGCCCGCGCGCCGCCACCGGTTTCGACGCCGATTTGAAAACGCTGCTGCGCCTCAGCCGCCGCGATTTTCAGCGCGCCACGCGCATCTATGCTCCCGCTGGCGGCGATGCCGCGCTGGCACGGCAAGTGGCTGAACTGCGCGCGCAAGGCAAGGCGGGGGTGCAGGGCTTTGACGCCGACCCAGCCAGCGCCCGCGCGCAAGGTTGTAGCGCGCTCTTGCGCCAGGCGCCGGGCGGCGCCTGGCAAGTCGAAACGCTCGACTGAATTCATCACGATATATATCAATCATTCATTTAATCGAGACAAGAACATGGGCAAAAGCGTAGTAGTGCTCGGCACGCAATGGGGTGACGAAGGCAAAGGCAAAATCGTCGATCTGTTGACGGAAAAAGCCTCGCATGTGGTGCGTTTTCAAGGCGGCCACAACGCCGGCCACACGCTGGTGATCGGCGGCAAGAAAACCGTGCTGCATCTGTTGCCCTCCGGCATTCTGCGCGAGGGCGTCACCTGCGTCATCGGCAATGGCGTGGTGCTGTCGCCTCTGGCGCTGTTCAAGGAAATCGATGAACTCGAAGCCAAGGGCATCGACGTTCGCTCCCAGCTCAAGATCAGCCCCGCCTGCCCCTTGATTCTGCCGTATCACATCGCGCTCGATCAGGCGCGCGAACTCAAAAAAGGCGCCGATAAAATCGGCACCACTGGCCGCGGCATCGGCCCCGCCTACGAAGATAAAGTCGCGCGGCGCGGCATCCGCCTCGGCGAACTGCTCAACGCCAAACACTTTAGCGAACGGCTGCGCGAAGTGTTGGAATATCACAATTTTTCATTGGTAAATTATTACGGCGTAGCGGCGCTGGATTATCAGGACATTCTCGATAATCACCTCAAAATGGCCGAACGCATCCGCCCATTGGTGGTCGATACCATCGACCTTTTGCACAACGCGCGCAAACAAGGCCAGAATATTTTGTTCGAAGGCGCGCAAGGCTCGCTGCTCGACATCGACCACGGCACTTATCCTTTCGTGACTTCCTCCAATACCACCGCCGGCGGCACCGCCACCGGCAGCGGCTACGGCCCCTTGTATCTCGACTACGTGCTGGGCATCACCAAAGCCTACGCCACGCGCGTCGGCGGCGGTCCTTTCCCTACTGAACTCTTCGATGCCGTTGGAGAAAGGTTGTTCCAGAAAGGCCAGGAAATCGGTACCGCCACCGGCCGCCGCCGCCGCTGCGGCTGGTTCGACGCGGCGGCGGTCAAACTGGCGATCCGCATCAACAGCGTCTCCGGCATCTGCCTCACCAAGCTCGACGTGCTCGACGGCCTTGACACGGTAAAAGTCTGCGTAGGCTACCAAGGCGTCAGCGGCAGCTCCCTGAGCTGCCTCACCGATTTCGACACCTACAACACGCTGCAACCAATTTATGAGGAGCTGCCCGGCTGGCAAGAAAACACCTTCGGCGCCCGCTCCCTCGACGCCCTGCCAGCAAACGCCCGCGCTTACATCAAGTTCATCGAAAAGCAGATCGAAGCGCCCGTAGACATCATCTCCACCGGCCCCGACCGCGAGGAAACCATCATTCTGCGGCATCCGTTTCAGTAACCGTGATACCCGGAACTCACTGTAACAATTCCTGAATATTCATCTATATTCATCTTCCCATGCCGATATGAATAACAAAAACTGGAGCCTACATGGGCCCACATGGAGATGAAAGCATGAATCTTGGCGAAAAATTGCGGCAGCTCAGGCAAGAGAAAAACCTGACGCAGCCCGAGCTGGCGGAAACGCTTGGCATTGAGCAGTCGTATCTATCCAAGCTGGAAAATGGCAAATCCCTGCCTTCCGCTGATGTGCTTAAACGGATTCTCGATGCTTTTGGTCTTGGTCTGGAACAGTTGATCGCGGAACTGGACGACGCTACCCGCAATCAGTTGCGCCATCTGCCGGAAGTAGCCGAGCACTTCTCACGCCAGAAGCTGCAACTGGTCAGTAACCGCAAGCGCTGGCTGCTAGGGTCGGCGCTACTGTGTGCACTGGGTTGCGCGCTGATTTACGCTGGCGCCGTGCGTTTATTTGTGAGTGATGTGGTGTATGGCTACCAATCCGGGGGCATCATTCTCGAAGGGGAGTCCAAGGAGATTTTCCTTAGATCAAGGGAAAATCTAACAAATAGACTTGATCAAGATTATTTGACTTCAAGTCAGTACCGCGGCCTTATGTTCAATATCCCGGTCGATGGCGGCACGCGTACCTATCGTTTCATGGAAGAGCACAAAACAGACCCGTGGCAAAACAAGGCGGTTGCGATGCTGGGAGTATTCCTGGCGGTATTTGGCTTGGCGGGGCTTGGATTGGAACGCAGGCTGACACGTTCGTAAGGGATAGCACAAGGCATTCCTTGTGGTACTAAGGGCGAAACTTTATTATCCAGCGGAAGTATTTTGGGATA
>JAITMI010000135.1 GCA_031277435.1 Pseudomonadales bacterium | reverse complement strand
GGCAGCCTCGCGGGAAATTAAGATTGACGCAGTATAGCCAGTTCGGGGGAGGCTCTGAATAGCCTTGCGGCTACTTCTTCTCATGAGGCATCCAGAGTACAACTTGCTCCGGTAATTAGCGAAGATCGAGAACTGCACGGACTGTCATGATTTGAGGAAGTCTCAATAGGCGCGGCAGACGAAACTTCCGCATGATAAATAAACCGTCGTCATTGCGAGCGTAGCGAAGCAATCCAGCGACACAAGACTGGATTGCTTCACCGCCTTCGGCGGCTCGCAATGACGAAGAAGAAAACATCTGACGCAGGGTTAACCGCAAGGTCATAGTTGACCGCAACTACCCGCTTATTTCCCCGGCTGCCGCGTCAAACGCAAGTAGGGTTTGAGCGTCTTCCAGCCTTGCGGGAACAAGTTCTTGGCGTCGTCGTCGCTGACCGCGGGGACGATGATTACGTCGTCGCCGTCGCGCCAGTTCACTGGCGTGGCGACTTTATACTGAGCGGTCAATTGTATCGAATCGAGTACGCGCAGGATTTCGTCGAAATTGCGGCCGGTGGTCATGGGGTAGGTCAGCGTCAGTTTGATTTTTTTGTCGGGGCCGATGATGAACACCGAACGCACGGTGGCGTTGTTGGCGGCGCTACGGCCTTCGGCGTTGCCGTTTTCATCGGCTGGCAGCATGTTGTAGAGCTTGGCGATATGCAGCTCGGGGTCGCCGATCATGGGGTAGTTCACGGTGGCGCCTTGGGTTTCTTCAATGTCCTTGACCCAGCGCGCGTGGTTGTCCACCGGATCGACGCTCAGGCCGATAATCTTGGTGTTGCGCCGGGTGAACTCGGGTTCGAGCCGCGCCATGTAGCCGAGCTCAGTGGTGCATACCGGCGTGAAGTCCTTGGGATGCGAAAACAGAATGGCCCAGCCAGCGCCGATCCACTCGTGAAAATGGATGAGACCTTGCGTAGTCTGGGCGCTGAAATCAGGCGCAATATCGTTGATGCGCAGTGGTGGAGATAGTGGTGGAGATAGTGGTGGGGATAGCGGTGTAGGTAGTGGTGTGGATGGTGTCGTTGATAGTGACATGACGTACTTCTCGTGGTGGTTGTGCCGGTAGATTGCGCTGATTCTGGGTGAGCCTTCGCGCCGTCCAATCGCGTGGATCGATGCGTCCTTTTTGTGTGAGCCGTTCCAATTGTTGCAAAAGCCCCGGCCAGGGGCCGTAACCTGAATCCGTATTGACATGGCCAACTTCGCCCAGATTGACGAAGTGGCTGCGCCAGCCTTGCGCCATTGCTTCGGCTTCGAAAAAATCCAGCCAGGGATCGTTCTCGCTGGCGAGCAGAACGCTCTGAACGGACGGCGGCAGCGCGTGCGGTATCAAGTCGAGCAGGCTGGGTATCGCCTGGGGCGTGTGGTCGAGGCGGGTGTCGCGCAGGCCGCCATCGCGCGCGAAACGGCGCGGCTCGGCGGGCGCGACGAACACGGCGCCCGCGATCAGCTCAGGCGCTACCGCCGCCAGCGTGGCCGCCACCAGGCAGCCGAAACTGTGCGCCAAGAGCCACATGGGGCGGCGCAATTGGAGCACTTGCGCTTGCGCCTGATCCACCCAGTGGTTCAAGTCGGGCCGCGCCCAGTTCACGCCGTGCAAACGCGCGGCGCCCGGCAACCGCGCTTCGGTCCAGCTTTGCCAATGCGCCGGGCCGCTGCCGTTGAAGCCGGGGATGATGAATAGCGTATCGCTCATGGCGTGCTCCTGCGTAGTAGCGTGAATAAAAAAAGGGGTGGAGGAGATCCATCCCAAACAGGCCCATTAAACTGGGCAAGGGGAGTCAAGTTGAAAATAATAAGCGCGGACCTTGCACTTGTGGCGTGGCCGGGCGCCAATCAAAGCGCGAGGCGTCGAACCAGCGCGTGTTGCTCAGCCACAGCCCTTCCACGTCGAAGCCGCTCTGGCGGTTGACGATCACGGTGCGGCGCCGCTCGCCATCCATGAACACGAACTTGTTGTGCGTTCCGCACCAAGTGGTCATCAATTCCTGAAAAAACTCGTCGTACAATAATTCTGGCCGCCGCGACAGCACCGGGCGCAGGTAATCGTTAACCAGGTGCCAGGTGTCGGAGCGCGCCGGGTCGTGCCGCTCCAGGTTGATGGTGCCGTTGTGCGCCAGGTACAGCCTTGAGGTGATCTCGTGCGGATGCGTATTGGGCGCATCCACCGCGCCGCTGGTACCGTAGCGCAAATGAATCACGCACTCGTGATCGCGGAACTCTTGGTACAAAAACGCCAATTCACGCTTGCAAGTGGTGACGCTGCGTTTGACCTGCAACTCACCGGCCTTGTCGAACGCCATCAAACCGTAGCCGTGCGGGTTGTAGTCGGCGGCGGAATCCAGCAGGGATTTTGGCAGTTCGGCCTCGCGCGGTTTGTGGATCAAGAGGCACATCGTCACGCTCCTTATCGTTTTTGTCCTGTTATTCTCACACCTTGGCCAAGAGCACTTCGGTGGATTTGAAGACGGCCAGCACTTCGTCGCCCAGCTTGATGTTGAGCGAATCGATGGAGCGCGTGGTAATCACCGAGGTGACGATGCCGGCGGCGGTTTCCACGTCGACTTCCGACAGCACGGGGCCGCGGATGATTTCCTTCACCTTGCCCGCGAATTGATTTCTGGCATTGATGGCGCTGATCGACATGGGATTCTCCGTTTGCTGTAACGCAGGATAAACAATGATCTCTGGGATGCCGCCAAAGCCGGGCCAAGCGCCCAGGCTGAAATAACGCCACCACCAGCGGGAGGCGGCCAGCGCCTCCCTCAACGCCGTGTACGATAAAGCCGGCCACTCTGGCGCGGAACCAAGAATTCCTGCTTTGCTTAGCAGAAAATGCAAAATGCCGCTGTTCATGCTCAATCTGCTCATATAAGTCCTGTTCATACAAACCCGATGGCGCGCCCGGCGGCGGCGGAGCCAAACCACAAGAAGAGTGACAAGAACGCCAGCCCCTTGAGCGCCGCCGGGGCGGGGGCGGCTTCATCCAGCGCGCGCAGACGCCCTTGCAAGAGCGCCTGCGCAAGGATCGCCAGCGCCAGTAGCAAGAGCTTCCAGGCGAAAATGTCCTTGAGGCCGTATGCCAGCGCGCGCGGTAAAAACAGCAACAGGCCGGCCCCCAGCGCCAGCGTGAGCGCGAGGTAATACGGCCTTTGCAAGGCGCGCGACAGGCGCGTGAGCGGCAGCGCGGTCAAGGTCCAGCCTTGCACCCGCAAGGTCAGCGCCAGCACCAAGGCCAAGAGCAGCGTAAAGCCCAGAATGTGCGCGATCTGCGCCGCGATGGTGAACTCGCGTCCGGTTTCGAGAAAACGCGCCAGGGCGCTGTTTTGAATGAAAAATAATGATTGTTCCAGCCACATGGGAGCCTCGCGTAAATCAGAAATAAGCCAGCAGGCGTCCGGTAACGATCACCGCCACCCACAAGCCCAGTGACGCCAGCCCCGCCAGCTTGGGTCTGAGCGACTCGGGCGCGTCGTGGCCCTGGCGGTAATTGAGTTCAAAATACAGCGCATTGACGCCCGCCAGCGCGATTAACGCCATCTTGGTCCAAAACAAAGGGCTGGCGTATAGCGCGGACGCCTTGGGTAAAAACAGCAGTACGCCCGTCACGAACATCAGCGCGTAGCCGCCAATGAACCAGGGGCGCAGCCCCGCCACCACCACCTTGGCCGGGTAGGCGGTGAACAGCACCCTGGCCAGCCGCAGATCGGCCAGTGCCAAGAGCCCTACGGCCAGCGCCAGGCTCAACACATGCAGACCCTGCACCACGGGGTAAGCGAACAGCGACTCGCTAAAGGCCACTACCGCTGGTTGATTTTCGAGTGTGAGGAAAAAGTCGAGCATGTTGGCTCTCCTGATTGTCTATGGAACGTTTGATTAAATAAGGCTTGAAAAACCGTCATTCCCGCGTAGACGGGAATCCAGGTGACTTTATGGATTCCC
>JAITMI010000015.1 GCA_031277435.1 Pseudomonadales bacterium | reverse complement strand
GTCGGCCTTCAATTCGTGGTAGGCGGCAAGACCTTCAGTACGCAGCCAGCGTTCAAGGCCGCGGTCACGCTCCCGCAAAAACTCCAAGCCATCGAGGATGACTTCGCTATCGTTGGCGTATTCGCCGGAGGTGACTTTTTCCCGCACCATCGCGGCCATGTCACTGGGGAGCGTGATGGTCAGTTGCTGGGTATTGGACATGGGAAATCTCCGCCGTAGAAGCCGATGGGGGTAGTTTGCTCCTGTACCGCGCTAAATCAAAGGGAGGCGAAGCCTCACTCCCGCACCACGCTCACCCGCACCTGCAAGGTATGCGAGCCGCCGCCGAGCACTACCCCGCGCAGCGGCGTGACGTCCATGTAGTCGCGGCCCCAGGCGAGGGTGATGAATTCGTGGTTGGCGAGTTTGCCGTTGGTGGGGTCGAAGCCTACCCAGCCGAGGTCCGGAAACCAGCTTTCCACCCAGGCGTGCGAGGCGTCGCTGCCGAGGAGTTTTTCAGTGCCGGGCGGCGGTTCGTTGAGGATGTAGCCGCTGACGTAGCGCGCTGGCAGTTTGAGCGAGCGCAGGCAGCTTAGCATCAGGTGGGCGAAATCCTGGCAGACGCCGCGTTTGTTGCGGAACACTTCTTCCACCGGCGTGGAAATGGTGGTGGCGCGCGGGTCGTAGGTGAATTCGGCGCGGATGTGTTTGGTCAAATCCAGCATCGCTTCCAGCCAGGGGCGTGAGGGGGTGAAGAAGCGGCTGGCGTATTTTTGACTGACAGGCAAACAATCGACGTGCGGCGAGGGCAGGCGCATGTCCGCTACGTCCAGCGCTTCGATCTGATAAGGGTCGAGGTGCAAGGCGTCTTCCCAAGCGCGCGCGGCTTGCGCGGCGGGCGGTTCGCGGTAGCGTACCGCGATGCGCGAGTGAGTGGTGACGTTGAGCTGTTCGTGCGGTTCGGTCACCAGAAAACTACAGGTGTAATTGCCGAAATAATCGCGGATGCAGAGGTTTTCCTCCGGCTGTGGCGTGCAGATCAATTCATGGCTCAAGACCTGTTGCGCGGCGGTGTCGCGCGGCGACAGGTGCGCCAGATGCTGGCCGTGGGTGACGTTATTGGAATAATCGTACAAAGTTTCGTGCGTCACCTGATACAGGATCGGCGCGGCGGTGGCGAGGGCGGGCGCGGTCATAACCAGGGCGTGCTCCAGGCGTTTTGCGTGCGCGGATGGGTGAAGAATTGCGAGGTGAGCTGATTGCTCAATTGGTAACAGAAATTATGCAGGGTATCGATGGCGTCGCGCAGGCGTTCGCTGTCTGGGGTGAAGTCGCTGTTGATGTCGAGCTGGGTGATTTTATGTACGCCTTCCAGCAACATTTGCCGGCCGCAGGGGCCGTGTTTGACTTCCATTTTTTCCAGATAATCGAGCAGGCCGCGCGCCTGGAACATCAGCGCGCGCGGGTTGGATTCGTCGCGGATCAACAGGTCCAATACCGGCAGCCATTCGGGTTGCGACATATAACGGCCACGGTAGGTGATGATGGAGTCGCACAGTTCCAAGAGCCAGGTGAGCCCCGGATTGCCGGGCGCGTCGAGCGCTATGCCGAAGGCGCGGGTCATGAAGGACAAGCGTTCCACGCGGCGGCCAATCGAGAGAAAACGGAAGCCGGAGTCGCGCGTCATGCTGTCGAGCACGAAGCCGGACAGGGTGGTCATATACACGATGACGTTGTCGAGCCAGGCCAGCGCCTGGTCAATGTTGAGCTGTTTGTTGTATTGCGGGCTGTGCTGAATTTGCCCCAGCACGCGCCAGTGATCGGCGGAAAAACGTTCGCGTAATTGGAACGATTGTTGGTTGAGATAGCGCAGGTTGGATGCCAGACTGAACGGTAAAGATTCCTGCGTGCAGGCTTTGAGCAGGCCGGCTTCGGCGGGCGTATCGGCATCGAGCAGCGACCAGGCTTTGGCCATGCCCAAAACCGGATGCTCGGGCTTGACCGGCGCTTCACGCAGAATGGTGGTGAGCGCTACGCGGAGCAGCCGCGCGTTCGATTCGCAGCGTTCGCAGGTGCGGCCAAACCAGAATTCGTTTTCCGCCACGCGTGAAGTGACGGCGCTGTTGAAGGGTACCAGACTGCTCGGTGAAAAACTTTGCGGCAGGCTGAGCTGAATGTCCTCGCGCGGCAAGCCGCGGTCGCCGAGCACCCAGGTGTCCTTGGAACTGCCGCCGCGCTGCATCGATACCACCGGCGATTTGGCGTCGCCGCTGACGCGGGTGAGCCCGCCCGGCATCACCAGGTAATCGCCGCTGGGGGTGACGCAGGCGTGCATACGCAGGCCGATGCTGCGGGGCCGCAGCTTTTGCCGGGTGCGCGTGCTGAGCACCGGCGCTTGCGACATGTGCACCAGTTCCTGCGCCAAGTAACGCTCGGGATGGCGGCGGATATTTTGCTGCAATTGCGCGAAACGCGCTGGCGATAAAGTGTTGCCGAAAATCGGATAAAAACGGTGGCCGGAATCGGCGGGCTTGAACACCAGTTGCCGGTAACGGCTGAAGGCGTCTTCCATCGCCGCCGGCTCGCCGCACCACCAGGTGGCGATGGAGGGCAGAATCAGCGTTTCGCCGAGCAGGTATTCACACAGGCGCGGCAAATAGCCCATCAGCGCGCCGGCTTCCAGAATGCCGGAGCCGGGCGGATTCGCCATCAGCACCGAGCCCTGGCGCACGCACTGCATCAGCCCGGCGGTGCCGAGCGTGGAATCCACGCGCAGTTCCAGCGGGTCGCAGAACGCATCATCCTGGCGGCGGATGATGGCGTGCACGCGCAGGGGGCCTTCGATGGTTTTCAGCCACACCTTGCCGTCGTGCACCGTCAAATCGTTGCCTTCCACCAGGCGGAAGCCGAGATAGCGCGCCAGAAACGCATGTTCAAAATAAGTTTCGTTGAAGGGGCCGGGCGTGAGCACCACGGCCAGCGGAGGGCCATCACCCTTGGGCGCGTGCGCCAATAGCGCGCTGCGCATGGCGGCGAAATACGGCGCGATGCGGTGAATGCCCATGCCGCGAAACAGCTCCGGAAACACCTGCGACACGATCAAGCGGTTTTCCAGCGCATAACCGGCCCCCGAAGGCGCCTGGGTGCGGTCGGCGATCACCCACCACTGGCCATCGGGCGAGCGGGCGATGTCGGCGGCGTACAGGTGCAGAAACACCCGCCCCGGCGCCAACATGCCATGCGCGTTGCGCAGAAAACTGCTGTTGCCGAGCACCAAAGGCGCGGGGATCAAGCCGCGCAGGAGCAAGTCCTGATTGCCGTAGAGGTCAGCCAGAATCAAGTTGAACAGCCGCGCCCGCTGCGCCAGGCCGCTTTCCAGGTGGCGCCATTCGTCCTCCGTCAATACCAGCGGCAAGACATCCAGCTCCCATTGGCGGTCCTGGCCTTCGGGGTCGCTGTAGACGTTGTAGGTCACCCCGCTGTCGCGGATCTGGCGGCGGGCGGAAGTGAGGCGGCGCTTAAGCTCGGGGCGCTTGGTGCCGCGCAAAAGCTCCGTGAACGCCTCCCAATGCGGCCTGGGCTGCCCGGAAGGCGCGTACATTTCATTGAAACGCTCTGAATCGGGCTCAAAGCCGCCCAGCGGCTCATCGGCGTGGTTATCGGAAGCGGGGTTATTGGCGCTGGGGTCGAACATGAGGAGAACTTGAGGGCTATGACGGCTGGGTGGCGGGGCTAACTAATGACTACTAACTACCTATATGACTACTAACTATATGGTGGCGAGACTACGGGCAGGTCCACGGTGGACGGCAGGCTGAAGTAAAGTGGCGTGACTTTACCGGAGCCGGGCGCTGGAGGGAAGTCTTGGGGGCGGTTTTGCGTTTGCTTGGCGTCAGCCGGGGGGAGCCTGGCCGGACAAACTGCAACGGCGGAGTAGGCGCATGGGCGAATGACACCTATACTCACGCCTTCAGGGAGAGTGAGCGCATGGCACACACTCACGGCATTACTATAAGGAGAGCGATACCCATGAACATCATGTTTAAACAAGCCTGCATCCTGCTGGCGACACTGATGCTTGGCGCCTGCGCCAGCACCCCCGAATATGAATGGGTGCAAGTCCCAGGGCCGATATTGGCGACCCGGCAAGCGCCGCCGCCAAGCGAGCAGCAAGAACCGGAACCCGGCGGACCACCGCCCGGCTCAGGCGAAGACTTCATCGATAACGCTGGCGACCGTATCTATTTTGCCTACGATCGCACGGAACTCAGCGAGGAGGCCCGCGCCACGCTTGACCTCCAGGCCGAATGGCTACAGCGCTACCCCAACGTCAGAGCCCGCATCGAAGGCAACACCGACGAACGCGGCACCCGCGAATACAACCTCGCCCTCGGCGAACGCCGCGCCGGCGCGGTACGCGACTACCTCATCAGCCGTGGCATCGCGGAGCGGCGCCTGAGCACGGTGTCCTACGGCGAGGAAGTGCCGCTGCAAGGCGGCACCGGCGACGCCTCCTACGCCCGCAATCGCAACGCCCGCACCGTAGTCATCACTACCGCCGCTGGCGGGTGAGCGCTAATTGCCCGCTCTCTCCCGCTTGCGCAAAACGTCTCTGAACGCGGATAGCCCTCGTGACCGTCATTGCGAGGGCATTCGCGGCAATCTCGGCGGGATGGAGGGCGCGGCGCCCCCCGCAAATCCTCAAGAACACGGCATGACTAACGTGATGGGTGAATGAATGGATAGATGGAACGCCGCATGACCAATCCAGATGAGTTGTTTCGTATCGCGCTAGAGCTTGAGCGCCGTGGTCAATTTCAGCAAGCCCTCGCCGCTTACGAGCGAGTGTTGCCGTTCATGGCCGATAACTCTTATCTATATTACAACCGCGCCAATATCTTGAGCGTGCTGGGCCGTCATGCCGAGGCGCTGGCGGATTATGACCAATCAATCGTACTAAAATCAGATAATCACCTGGCGCACTTTGGCCGTGGCAACGCGCTGGATGCGCTTGGCCAGCTCGATGCCGCCCTGGCGAGCCATGAGCAGGCCATCCGCTTCAACCCCGATTATTGGCCGGCCTACGCCAATCGCGGCTTCGTGCTGCAAAAATTGAATCGTCTCGATGAGGCGCTGCTGAGTATTGAGCGTGCCATCGCGCTCAACCCGAATGAGGCCATGTTGCAC
>JAITMI010000074.1 GCA_031277435.1 Pseudomonadales bacterium | reverse complement strand
CTGATCCACGCCACCCGTAAAACGCTCAGCGACGCCAAAGACAAGGTGAAGGACGACGAAAAGAGCAAGATCGAAACCGCCATCAGCGAACTCGAAACCGCGCTCAAAGGCGACGACCTGGCCGCGATCAAAGCCAAAACCGAAGCCCTCAGCGAAGCCTCCGGCAGCCTGGCCCAGCGTATGTACGCCGAAGCCGCGGCGGCCCAGCAAGGTGGCAGCGACGGCGGCGGCGCGTCCTCCAGCAAGTCCGACGGCGACGCGGTGGACGCGGAGTTTGAGGAAGTGAAGGACGATAAATAAAACTAAATAAAAAGTGACATCTCTCATGCAAGCCGCCACCCAACGGCAAGCCCCTTCCCCCGCTTGCGGGGGAAGGTTGGGATGGGGGGAATGATGGCCTCACCGCCCCCTCCCTAACCCTCCCCCGCCAGCGGGGGAGGGGATGCAACAGATTTATTTTGGAATGTTTTTTGGAACCGGCATGCAAAAGCGGGATTATTACGAAGTACTGGGCGTAGAACGCAACTGCTCCGAAGCGGAGTTGAAAAAAGCCTATCGCCGCGTGGCCATGAAACATCACCCCGATCGCAATCCGGGCGATGCCGAGGCCGAGGCTCGTTTCAAGGAAGCCAACGAAGCCTACGAAGTGCTGTCCGACAAAAACCGGCGCGGCGCGTATGACCAATTCGGCCACGCTGGCGTCAATGGCAACATGGGCGGTGGCGGCGCTCATGGCGGTTTTGGTGATATTTTCGGCGATATTTTTGGCGATATTTTTGGCGGCAACCGCCGCAACCACGTACAGCGCGGCGCCGATCTCAGCTACACCCTGGAACTGTCGCTCGAAGACGCGGTGCGCGGCACCACGGTCAAAATCCGCATTCCCACCCGCGTATCCTGCAAAACCTGCGACGGCAGCGGCGCCCGCAAAGGCAGTACGCCGGAAAACTGCGCCACCTGCGCTGGCGCCGGCCAGATCCGTATGCGCCAAGGGCCTTTTACCGTGCAGCAAACCTGCCCGCGCTGCCAGGGCGCCGGCAAGACCATCAAGGATCCCTGCCACAATTGTCATGGCCGCGGCGCGGTGCAGGAAAACAAAACCCTGTCGGTCAAAGTGCCGGCTGGCGTCGATACCGGCGACCGCATCCGCCTCACCGGCGAGGGCGAAGCCGGTATGCACGGCGGCCCGGCGGGCGATCTTTACGTGCAGGTGTCGATCAAACAGCACGCGATTTTCACCCGCGAAGGCGCCAATTTGCGTTGCGAAATTCCCATCAGTTTCGTGGACGCGGCGCTTGGCGGCGAACTGGAAGTGCCCACGCTCGATGACCGCGTCAAGCTCAAGATTCCCCCGGAAACCCAAACCGGCAAACTGTTCCGCCTGCGCGAAAAAGGCGTGACGCCGGTACGCGGCGGCCCCACCGGCGATCTTTTGTGCCAGGTGGTGGTGGAGACGCCAGTCAATCTCACCCGCCGCCAAAAAGAATTGCTGGAAGAATTCCGCGAAATCGAAGTCAACGACGGCCACCGCCAAAGCCCGCGCAAAACGCGCTGGTATGATGGGGTCAAGCATTTTGTGGATTCGTTGAAATCCTGATGTGACATATCTCCTTCGTCATGGCCCGGCTTGACCCTATCTCTTTATCACATCTCCCCAATCCGGCACACTGTAGCTCCATGATGTCTTCAATGAATCATGGAGAACGCAATGATTTTAAGTGCCACCGGCTGGTCGCAATCGCTATTCGGTCAATGCCAGTTAGGCGATGCACGCAGAACGCGGCGTTTAGTGGATGTGGGGGCGCGGCTGGCAAGGCACGCGGGCGCGTCATTGGCGCGAAGTTGCCGTGGCGATGGGGCCGCGATGTTAGGGGGCTATCGATTGATGAACAATGCGCATGTGGAAGCGGAAGCCATCGCGGAAGGGGGGTTTGCCGCGGTGGCACGGGAAGCACGGGAGCTGGGGCTTCTACTGGCGGTGGAAGACACCACGACGCTGAGCTACGCGCATGGGGTTGCCGCGGAATTGGGCACGACCGGTTCGCGGGCGCAGGCCAAGCAACGGGGCTATCTGGTGCATTCAGTGTTGTTGCTGGACGCGACGAGTGAGCGCACGGTCGGATTGATCGAGCAGCGTCGCTGGTGCCGTGATGATGCCGCCTACGGTCAAAAACACCAGTGTGCGCGGCGGCGTTACGAGGACAAGGAGAGTTACAAATGGCAGCAGGGTTCACAGCGGATGGCGGAACGTCTAGGCCCGGCGATGTCGCACACGATTTCGATTTGCGACCGTGAATCCGACATTTATGAATACTTGCGTTACAAATGTCTTGAGGGCCAACGGTTCGTCATTCGCGCGCAGTCTGACCGCGGATTGGAAGAAAGCGGGCAAACCTTATTCGAGATGTTGTCATCGGAGCAACCGTGGCAGTATGAAGCGACGGTTGAGATTGCGCAGCGAGGGGGCCGGGCGGCGCGCAAGGCGCGAGTGCGGGTGAGCAGCTGTCGCGTGGACTTGCGGGCGCCGAAGCGCCGGGGCAAGGGAAGCGAATCGATTGGCGTGAACGTGGTGTTGGGTCGCGAGAGAGAAGCGGAAGATGGTGGCGGGTTTAATTGGGTATTGTTGACCAGCGAGCCAGTAGAAAGAGAGGAACAGGTACGGCAGATCGTCCGGTATTACGAGTTGCGTTGGCGGATAGAGGAATACCACAAAGCGTGGAAAAGCGGTGTTGGCGTTGAACGGCTGAGAGCGCAAAGCGCCTTGACGCTGGAACGGTTGGTAGTCATCACGGCATTCGTGGCGGTGCGGTTATTGCAGTTGCGCGAACAGGTATTATTGCCGGAAAAGTCGCCCGGGATTGAGCTGCGCAGCGACCGGATACTGGCGGCTGACGAGTGGCGGGTATTATGGCTGACCACGCAAAAGGGTCCGCCGCCAGCGCAAGCCCCACCGGCGAGCTGGGCGTGCCTCGCCCTTGCCAAACTGGGAGGCTTCTTGGACACCAAGCGCACGGGGCGTCCCGGCTGGGAATCGTTGTGGCTAGGCTGGCAGGCGCTGCAAGAACGGGTGCAGGGCTTTCGTCTGGCTAGAGGCTTGGCGCTGGAGATGTGATAAAGAGATAGGGCTTGACCGGGCCATCCATAATGGAATAACAAAAATTATTGAAGTTCCCGCAAATCATGGCGCGCCCAGAGTACAACTTGCCCGGTAATTAGCGAAGGGGGGAAGTCTCAATAGGCGCGGCAGACGAAACTTCCGCATGATAAATACACCCTCGT
>JAITMI010000382.1 GCA_031277435.1 Pseudomonadales bacterium | reverse complement strand
CGGCGCGGTGGTGGTACTTGGTATCGCGGTGTTCGCCATGTTGTTTCTGGCGGGCGTGCGGCTCTTGCAATTTCTGGGCGTGGTGGGGCTCGCCGCCGCCGGGGGCTGGTTGTTGATCGTCAGTTCTGAATACCGGATGCAGCGTTTGATGACCTTCCTGCAAGCGCTCAAGGACCCCTTCAGCGACGATGTGGTGTTCGGTTCCGGCTATCAATTGGCGCAGGCCCTGATCGCCTTTGGCCGCGGTGACTGGTTTGGCGTGGGGCTCGGCAACAGCATTCAAAAAATGTATTTCCTGCCGGAAGCGCACACCGATTTCGTGTTCGCCATTCTTGCCGAGGAATTGGGCGTGATCGGCGTGTTCTTGATCCTGGGCCTGTTTCTGGCCTTCGTCATGCGCGCCATCATGATCGCGCGGCGCAACGAAAACAGCGGGCGGCTGTTCGCCGCTTATCTCGCCTACGGCATCGCGTTTTTGTTCATGGCGCAGGTCTTGATCAACGTGGCGGTGAATGTCGGCTTGCTGCCCACCAAGGGGCTGACTTTGCCCTTCCTCAGCTATGGCGGCTCCAGTTTGATCATCTGCCTGGTGATGACGGCCTTGCTCTTGCGCATCGACCTCGAACACCACGACGCGCGGCAGCCGCGCCAGAGCGCGCGCGGCAATTTTGCGGCGCCGCCAGAATCAGCGCCGCGTCCGCTGTATCAGCCTTCGTATCAGGTTGCGGCGCAGGTCGCGGCGCCGCGCCCGGCCACGCGCCGGCAGCGCGCCGCTTATCAGCCGTCGCGGCAGCCGGGGGTGAACCCGCTATGAACGCCGCGCTGCCCAAAATTCTGATCATGGCTGGCGGCACCGGCGGCCACATCTTCCCCGCGCTCACCATCGCCCAGGAACTGATGGCGCGCGGGGTCAGCGTGGAATGGCTCGGCACGCGCCGCGGCCTGGAAGCGAAGGTGATCGGCAACACGGAGATTCCGCTACATTTCATCAGCATTGGCGGGCTGCGCGGCAAGTCGCTGTGGCGCAAGCTCTTGGCGCCCTTCACGATCACGCTGGCCATCGCCCAAGCCTGGGGTGTGATCCGCCGCGTGCGCCCCGCCTGCGTGCTGGGCCTGGGTGGTTTCGTCACCGGCCCCGGCGGCGTCGCGGCCTGGTTGGCGCGCAAGCCGCTCTTGATCCACGAACAAAACGCCATCGCCGGGCTCACCAACACCCTGCTCTACCCCCTGGCGGACGTGGTGATGGAAGGCTTCCCCGAAGCCTTCACGCGCAAGGCGCAATTACAACCGTCGCTGGCGCGCTGCATCCGCAAGGCCAAGACGGAAGTGGTAGGCAATCCGGTACGCCAAGCCTTGGGCGAGACGCAGCACGAACGGCGTGTTGCCGATGACAATGCGCCGCTACGGCTCTTGGTACTTGGCGGCAGTCTCGGCGCCGCCGCGATCAATGCCGTGCTGCCGCAGCTTCTGCGCGGCGCGGCGGCGCGGCGCGCACTGGAGGTGTGGCATCAGTGCGGCGAAAAATTGCTGCAAGAAACCCGCGCCGCCTACCGCGAAGCCGGCGTAGAGATGAGCGATACGCTGCGCGTGGACGCCTTCATCGACGACATGGCCGCCGCCTACCGCTGGGCTGATTTAGTGCTGTGCCGCGCTGGCGCCAGCACCGTGGCGGAATTGTGCGTGTGCGCGCTGCCGGCGATTTTCGTGCCTTATCCCCATGCGGTGGACGATCACCAGCGCGCCAATGCCCAAGTATTGGTGGACGCTGGCGCCGCGCTGCTCTTGCCGCAGGCCGAACTCGACGCCAAGACTTTGTGGAACCTGCTGGCGCCCTTGAGCCAGGCGCGCGCGCGGCTCGCTGAAATGGGCGCGGCGGCGGCGGCCTTGGCGCGGCCCTTCGCGGCGCGGCGCGCGGCGGATTTGTGCCTGGAGCATTGCCAATGAACAAGCCTCTGGATCACAACACAGCAGCCCAGCCACACGCCAACGCCAGCGTGCCCGAGATGCGCCGCATCCGCCGCATTCATTTCGTCGGCATCGGCGGCGCCGGCATGAGCGGCATCGCCGAAGTGCTGCTCAACCAGGGCTATGAGATTTCCGGCTCCGACTTGGCCGATTCCGGCGTCACCCGCCGCCTGGCGCAGCTTGGCGTCACCGTGTTCCAGGGCCATGCGGCGGACAACGTAAATGGGGTGGACGTGGTGGTGGTGTCCAGCGCCATTGATCCGCGCAACCCGGAAATCCTGCGCGCGCTGGAGCTGCGCACGCCGATCATCCGCCGCGCCGAAATGCTGGCGGAATTGATGCGTTACCGCCATTCCATCGCCGTCGCCGGCACCCACGGCAAAACCACCACCACCAGTTTGATTGCGTCGCTCTTGGCGCAGGGCGGGCGTGATCCCACCTTCGTCATCGGCGGCCTGCTCAACAGCGCCGGCACCAACGCCAAACTCGGCGGCAGCCGCTACATCGTGGCGGAAGCCGATGAAAGCGACGCCTCGTTCCTGCATTTGCAGCCGATGGTAGCGGTAGTGACCAACATCGACGACGACCACATGAGCACCTACGAAGGCGACTTCGGCAAGCTCAAAAAAACCTTCATTGATTTTTTACATAACCTGCCGTTCTACGGCCTCGCCGTGCTGTGCATTGACGACCCGGTGGTGCGCGACATTCTGCCGGGCGTATCGCGCCCGGTGTTCACTTACGGCTTCAGCAAGGACGCCGATTTCCGCGTGGTGTCGGTGAACCAGCACGAGCGCGTCACCCGCTTCGCGGTAAAGCGCCCAGGCGTCGCCGAGCCCTTGGCGCTGACGCTCAACATGCCCGGCCTGCACAACGTGCTCAACGCCACCGCCGCGGTCGCGGTAGCCACCGACGAAAAACTCAGCGACCACGACATTGTGCAAGGCATAGCGAATTTCCAGGGCGTGGGCCGCCGCTTCGACGTGCAAGGCGAACTACGCTGCGCTGGCGGCGGCAAGGCGATGCTGGTCGATGACTACGGCCACCATCCCACCGAGGTGGCCGCCAACATCCGCGCCATCCGCGACGGCTGGCCCGAGCGCCGGCTGGTGATGATTTATCAGCCGCATCGTTACAGCCGCACGCGCGATCTGTACGAGGATTTCGTGGAGGTGCTGTCGAGCGTGGATTTTTTAATGCTGCTTGATGTCTACGCCGCTGGCGAAAAACCGATTCGCGGCGCCGACAGCAAAAGTTTGTGCGGCAGCATCCGCCAGCGCGGCCGGCTCGATCCGGTGCTAGTGAAAAATCCCCAGGAACTGCGCCAGGTGCTGGGCACGATTCTGCGCGATGGCGATATTTTGGTAACCCAGGGCGCCGGCAACGTGGGCCTTTTGGCGCGGCACTTGATGGATGAGGGTTTGGAACATGTCTGACGCGGTAAATCCGCAAGTTTTCGGCAAGGTCGCGGTGGTGATGGGCGGGCGCTCATCCGAACGTGAGGTGTCGCTGCAAAGCGGCGCGGCGGTCCTGCAAGGCTTGCGCAATCAGGGCGTCAACGCGATTGGCATCGATGCCGGCGCCGATCTGCTCGACGTGCTGCGGCGCGAACAAATCGAGCGCGTGTTCATCGCGCTGCATGGCACCGATGGCGAGGACGGCAAGCTGCAAGGCGCGCTGGAATGGATGGGTTTGCCCTATACCGGCAGCGGCGTATTGGCCTCGGCGCTGGCGATGGACAAGGTGCGCACCAAATTGGTGTGGCAGCAGCTTGGCATCAGCACGCCGCCCTTCGTGAAGCTGACGCCGGAATTAGGCCCGCAAGCGGTGCTCGATCAGCTCGGCCCCTGTTTCATCAAGCCGGTGAACGAAGGTTCCAGTATCGGCATCGGCAGCGCCAACAACGCCGAGCAGTTCCGTACTATTTGGAACGAAGCGTCGCGTTTCGATCAAGAGGTGATGGCCGAGCGCTGGATCGAAGGCCGCGAGTACACGGTAGCGATCCTCGGCGAGCAAGTCTTGCCGATCATCGAGCTGCGCAGCACGCACGCTTTTTATGATTACGCGGCCAAGTATCTGGCGGACGATACACGCTATCTCTGCCCCTGCGATCTCGACCCGGAAGCCACGCATGAATTGCAGTCGCTGGCGCTGCGCGCTTACCAAGCCGTCGGTTGCCGTAGCTGGGGGCGGGTGGACGCGATGCGCGATGAACAAGGGCGTTTCTGGTTATTGGAAGTGAACACGGTGCCGGGCATGACCAGCCATTCGCTGGTGCCGATGGCGGCGCAAGCCGCGGGCATTGATTTTGACTCATTGGTATTGCGCATTTTGCGGAGCAGTTTGCGCGAGGAGAACACGCATGAATGAACGTCGAACGGGAACTGTACGCGGCGCGCGCTTGCCGTCGCCAAAACGGGAACGGCGTCTGGCATTGCTGGGACGCTTTTTATTGGCGGCGCTGGCGCTCAGCCTGGTGACGCTGGCAGGCGTTGGCGTAAAACAGGCGGTGGAAAAAGTCAACGCGCAAAAAATCACGGAAGTCGTGATCGACGGCAAACTTAATTTCGTTAGCGGCGCAACGATCCAGCAAAGCGTGCTACATTTCGTAGCCG
>JAITMI010000353.1 GCA_031277435.1 Pseudomonadales bacterium | reverse complement strand
ATCGACGGCGGTTTTCTCCTCTGCCAGGAACTGCGCGCGCTGTCCTTGACGCTGCCGATCATATTTTTGACCGCTCGTGACCAGGACTTCGACACCGTGAGCGGGCTCCGCATCGGCGCCGATGATTACCTCACCAAGGACATCAGCCTGCCGCACCTGACCGCGCGCATCGCCGCGCTGTTCCGCCGCCAGGACGCCATCGCCCAGCCGGCGGCGCCGCAGGATCAATTGGTGCGCGGCGATTTGTCGCTGGATTTGAGCCGCCTCACGGTGCATTGGAAGGGCAAGCCGGTGCAGCTCACCGTTACTGAATTCTGGATGTTGCACGCGTTGGTCAAATATCCGGGCCACGTAAAAAATCGCGATCAATTGATGCAGGAATCGAAGATTTACGTCGATGGCGGCACCATTACTTCGCACGTCAAACGCATTCGTAAAAAATTCCAGCAGGTTGACCCCAGTTTCGATTGCATCGATACCGTATACGGCATGGGCTACCGCTGGAGCGGCGGTACTCCGCCATGAGCAGCCTGCTTCGCGGCTGGTTCGGCTTGCGCGGCAAACTCTTGCTGCTGAGCGCCTTGCTGCTGGTAATTCCCTATCTCGGCTATCAATACATTCTGGAGATGGAGCAGTATTTGAGCCGCGGTCAAGAACAAGTGGTACTCGGCACCGCGCGCGCGCTGGCCACCGCGCTCAGCGAACGGCCGGAACTGTTCAATAATGGTAATTACAGCCGCTCACGCTCGGGCAGCGATTTGTATGTTTACCCTACCTTCGCGCCCTTATTGATCGACGACGGCAGCCTGGCCGATTGGGGCGATTACCAGCAATACGAGCAATCCTACAGCGAAGGCAGCAGCACGCCGTATTCGCAAAACCGCTATACCTCGTTCCGCGCCGAAGGCAGCGGCGACCCGCTCAATTTCCGCCTGATGCTGGCCGAATACAACCGCATGTTGTATTTCTACGTGAAGGCGGAAGATAGCCATCCCGTGCTGCGCCAGCGCGATTCGTTGCGCCTCGATCGCAGCGACGCGCTGCAAATTACTTTGGAAAATCGCGAAGGCGAGTTCGAGCGCTATCTGGTAGCGCCTTACGACAACGAATTTTTGTACGTGTTCCGCATCGACGATGGCGAGCGCGCCGCTTACATCCACGAGCCGCGCATCACCGGGCGTTTTCACCTGACTGAAACCGGCTACGAATACGAAGTGCGCCTGCCGCTCGAGATGGTAGGCGACAAGTTCGGCGTAGCGCTTTACGACGTTGATGATCCCCGCCAGCGCGTTTTGGAAGCCTTGGTCGCCACCAGCGGCGTGGAGCGCCAGGAAGAACTCGGCAGCCTGCGCCGGCCCACGCCGGAAATCGACCGCATCGTGGCCGGCATGGGCCACACCAATTCGCGGGTGCGGGTGGTGGATCGCAATCAGCGCGTCTTGCTCAGCACCGGCGACATCGAAAGCGCCAGCGGCTTGCTCTTGGTCGAACAAGAAAAAGAGACGGGCGGCGCCTGGGGGCGGCTGCGCGAAGACGTGCTGCATCCGCTGTATTCCCGCATTCTGACCCGCCCCAGCGACAGATTCATGAACGAACTGTACGAAACCGGAGTAGTGGAGGGCGATCAAGTGCTCGGCGCGCTTGACGGCACGGAGCAATCGGGTTTCATCACGCTGCAAGACGGCATTACCCGCCTTTTGGAAGCCGCCTGGCCGGTGATGGCGGACGGGCAAGTGCTGGGCGCGGTGGTGGTGGATCAGAACATGAACGGCATCCGCACCTTCCGCAATCAGGCGCTGGAAACGCTGTTCGACACCATGATCGGTATTTTGCTGCTCACCGTCAGCGCGCTGTTTCTGTTCGCGTCCAGCCTCAGCAGCCGCATCCGCTCCCTGCGCAATCAGGCGGAAAAAGTGGTGGATGAACGGGGCCGCCTCAACCAGATCAGCATCACGCCCTCGCGCAGCGCGGATGAAATCGGCGACCTGTCGCGCAGCTTCGCCAACTTGGTGGAACGCTTGGGCCAATATACACAATATCTGGAAAATCTCAGCTCGCGCCTGTCACACGAACTACGCACGCCGGTGACGGTAGTGCGCAGCTCACTGGAAAACCTGCGCCTGTGTAACGACGAGCCGGAGGCAGAACTCTACATCCAGCGCGCCGAAGAAGGGCTCAGCCGCCTCAGCCGCATCCTCAGCAACATGAGCGAAGCCTCGCGCCTGGAGCAAATCCTGCGCGAATCCGACAAGGAAGCGTTCCGGCTCGATCAGGTGGTGCGCGCCTGCGTGGCGGAATACCGGCAGATTTACCCCGATACCGCTTTCAACGCCGAATTCGCGCCAGTGACGGTAGAAGGCACGCCGGAATACATCGCGCAGATGATGGACAAGATCGTCGCCAACGCGGTGGATTATTCGCCGGTGGGCAAGCCGGTGCGCATCAGTTGCAAAGCCGAAGGCGACGAAGCGGTAATCAGCGTCATCAACCAAGGCCCCTATCTCGACCCGCGCATGAAGGACCGCATGTTCGAATCAATGGTCTCCGCACGTACCAGCAGCTCCGGCGGCGTACCACACCTCGGCCTCGGCCTGCACATCGCCCGCATGATCACCGAGTACCACGGCGGACGCATCTACGCCGACAACCTCAGCGACGAGCAGGGGGTGAGTATCACGATTCGCTTACCGGCGCGGCGGTCGAGTTAGACGTTTTAGCGCTCCGCCATCACCTTAGCGCTCCGCCATCACCGCTGCGATGCGCTCCGGCGAGCGCCAGCGGCCTTGATGCAGGCGGTGTAAAAATAACACCACGATGGCGACCACCATCAGCACGAAAGTCATCCACGACAAGCGCGGGCCAAGGCCAAAGACCTTGATGATGGCGTATTGCGATACCAGCATCAGCCAATGCAAAGTTACCGAGGCGCGCATCACCCACTGGGTATCCCCAGCGCCGCGCAATACGCCCGCCGCTACTTGCAAGAGGCCCTCTAGTAGCACGTAGCCGCTCAAGCCCAGCATCATGAAGCGCGTCAATTCACCAATCGCATCGGCGATAGCGTCATCCTGTTCAAAAATAAATACCTCCACCAGCGGCGCGCGCAGCAACACGAAAGCCAGCGCCAGTAGCACCGAATAACCCAGGCCCAGTACATAACCGGCGCTGGTAATGGCATCGGTGCGTTGCAGTTGTTTGGCGCCGGCCGCGTGGCCGGTCAAGCTCATCACCGCGATGTTGAGGCCCAAGAGCGGCACGAAAGACAAAATATCCCAACTGAACACAATGGTGGCCGCCGCCGCTTCGACTTCGCCATAGGAATGAAACATCAAGATGAACAGATTGAAGGCGGCCACGTTGAGAAAAGTCTCGACGCCCGAAGGAAAACCCAAACGCAAATAGCGCCGTATAATGCCGCCATCGAAAGCCCAGCTTCGCGCCACTTGAAAACGCAGGCGATTATTCCGGCGAAAATAAAACGCAATGAACAATACGAGCGTGAACGAAGTGCTGAGCACGCTGGCCAGCGCGGCGCCGGTAATGTCGAGCGCGGGCAAGCCGCCCTTGCCGAAGATCAGTAAATAACTCAGCGGCAGGTTCAAGGCGATGCCGCTCAATTCGCAGATCATCACCACGCGCGTGCGGCCAATGCCGGTAAAAAATGACGCGAAACACACCTTCAGCAGCATCAAAAAACTGGCCGGCAATATCACGTCGTAATAACGCAATTCCAAGGCTGCCTGTTCCGGCGCGTGGCCCATGAACACGAATAAATACCGAATACCGTAAGCCGCCAGCGCCAGTAATGGAATGCACGCGCAGGCCAAGAGCAAACCTTGCGTTACCACCTTGCTGCATTTTTCCGGCTGGCCCGCGCCCAGATACTGCGCCACCAGCGCGTTGGCGTAAGCCAGAATGCCGTTGAACAGCGCATAGGTGAAAAACCAGGCCACGCCAGCGCCCATCGCCGCCGCCATGTGAACGGGGCTGATCTGGGCGAGAAAATAACGTGCGCAAAAAATCATCAAGGCAAAAGCGCCCTGCGAAATAATCATGGGAATACACAGGCGCAAGAGCGCCTTGAGCGTATCCGGCGTTAAATTACGAATAAGAAATGACATCGAAAAAACTCTGAAAAGACCGCGAGACACGCTCTATTTTTAACCACAGATTCATGGAATCAACATTTGTTCATCATGTTGGGCCATTACAGTGCGCGCCGTCACGGAAGACGCCAAGACTGCAAGGTGTTCCGGATTTGACGGCGTAACTTTTCAACCTAGAGGTGAACTTATGAAACACATCATCATCGCCAGTTTGTTGCTTTCCACCATCTCGGCCACTTCGCTCGCCAAGGCCGATCAACATTTCGTCAATGGCGACGGCTCGCCGCTCAGCGGCGTATGCCTCGCCGCGCTCGACTCACGCGACGCCGCGATCAGCGCCGCCGCTGAACTCGGCATGAGCCGCCGCGAACTTTACGAGGAACTCTATTGCAACGGCATGCCGCTAGAGCGCTTCGTCCGCGCTTACCGCGCGCATGAGCAAGTTGTTCCCGTGCAACAAAAAGTAGAACCCATTTACGTACTCAAGAGCGGCGATGCCAGCGCCTTGACCGAAGTGTGCCTGGCCTCGGTCAAATCCAGGGAAGCATTCAACGCCGCCACGGCCAAGCTGGATGCCGCCATTACGCTGGATGAAATCCGCTGCAATGGCCTGAAGCTGACGGACTTCGCGCGCCGTTATGGAAGATCGAACTTGACGGCGTCGATTCAATAAACCGTTTGGTGTAATACTCCGCGCCACTCCCTCCTCCGCGTGCGGGGGAGGGTTGGGGTGGGGGAAGCAGGGAAGTTACGGCGTATACGTAAACGTCTTCCCCTCATGCCGCAAACTGAGCTTGCTGCCACCGGTCGCGCGCGCGGTGCGGCCAATCACTTTGGCGTCAATGCCAAATTTTTTCGCCGCCGCGATCACCGTTTTGGCATCCGCTGGTTTGCAGTACACCTCCATGCGATGGCCCATGTTGAACACTTTGTACATTTCCTTCCAGGCGGTGCCGGAGGCTTCCTGTATTGCTTTGAAGATTGGCGGAATGGGGAATAAATCATCCTTGATGAAATGCACTTTATCGGCGAATTTCAAACACTTGGTCTGGCCGCCGCCGGAGCAGTGCACCAGGCCCTGAATCAGGCCCGGATGCTCGTCGAGCAGCGCATAAATTACCGGCGCGTAAGTGCGAGTAGGGCTGAGCAAGGCTTCGCCTACGCTGAGCGAGGAGCCGGGCAGGGGGTCTTCCAGGTGATAAGGGCCGCAGTAGCGTAGATCCGGCGCTACGTTGGGGTCGAAAGTTTCCGGATATTTATCGGCATAATAAGGCGCCAGCATGTCGTGGCGCGCGCTGGTGAGGCCGTTGCTGCCGATGCCGCTGTTTTCCTGATCTTCATACAGCGCTTTGCCGGTGGAGGACAGCCCGACGATAGCGAGCCCAGCCTTGATGCCGTCGCCGCTGATCACGTCTTTTTTCTTCATCACCGCCACCGCGCAGCTATCCACCACCAAGGTGCCGGTGAGGTCGCCCACATCGGCGGTTTCGCCGCCGCCGCTGTAGATGTTGACGCCCCGCTGGCGCAGGCGCGCCAGAAATTTTTCGCTGCCTAAAATGAGATTGGCGATCACTTCGCCGGGGCAATTGAGCGCATTGCGATTCACGGTGTTGGAAATCAGGATGCGGCCATTGACGCCTACGCACAATAAATCATCGAGATTCATCACCAGCGAATCTTGCGAAATGCCCTGAAATACTTCCGGGTCGCCGCTTTCCTTGTAGGCGAGATAGGCGAGGATGGACTTGGT
>JAITMI010000352.1 GCA_031277435.1 Pseudomonadales bacterium | reverse complement strand
TCTATGTCTGTATTGAGGAACGCCATAATCCGCGGCGTTCAACAAGCGGCTTACAACCTTGTAACGCAGCGCTTGCTTGGTCCTGCCCGTGTACAGTTTTTCCAGCCGCGAAAGGTGTTGCTCCCAATTTTCATCGCGCTTTCTCACGCAGGTGGGGTAGTGCAGTTGCAGCCGGATGTATTCAAAGTAGGTAGCGAAAGCCTGGCGCGTCAAGCCCTTTACGTTTTCGAATAAAAAGCACATGGGCCGTAGCTCACGAACGGCGCGAACGGCCTCCGGGAACATGTCGCGGTGATCGTTATAGGCTTTATGTTTCCCCCCCAAGGAAAACGGCTGGCACGGCGGCCCGCCCGCGACCATTTCCACCCCTTCAACGAGTTCCTGGTAATTTATGGAACGAACGTCACCTTCGATGACCTTCCAGTTTTTCGCCAGAGAATGTTGTTTCGCTTCATTCAGCCGCAGGGTGGAACAGGCGTGTCTGTCGCGCTCAACCAGCCCGAGATGATTCCAGCCGGACGCCTCCAGCCCCAGGGCTAATCCGCCCGCGCCAGTAAATAGCTCTATGGAAGTCAACTTCTTCATGTCATTCACCCAGGAACCTCTTGATCCGTTTCTCGACGCGGCTCATGTCCTTGAGCTCGCATTCCCATATTGTAAGAGCCTTCCAGCCGATCGTTGAAAGCTCTTTCATTACTGATTTATCACGTTCGGTGTTTTTTTCCAGCTTGGGAAGCCAAAAACCCTTCCTTGACAGCGGCATCCGGTAGCGCCCGCATCCATGCTGATGCCAAAAACAGCCATGCACGAAGATAACTTTTCTCCGCGAACGAAACACCAAGTCCGGACGTCCTGGCAAATCCTTGGCGCTTAACCTGTATCTATAACCGAGTCCGTGCGTCAGGCGGCGCACGGCCATTTCTGGTTTGGTGCCGGAACTTTTAATTCTGGACATCCTCTCGCTGCGCTGAGCTTTTGAAAGAGGGTCTTTTCTCACTAACTTTTACTCCCTCTCCCCTACTCCCCCTCCCCCGTCCAAAACCGATGCCCATTTTCCCCCAGCCAATGCCGTAGTTCCTTGTAGTTGGGGCAGAGCTGCGCCACGGTGTTCCAAAATTGCGCGGAGTGGTTGAGGTGGCGCAGGTGGCTGGTTTCGTGGGCGATGAGGTAGTTGATTACTTCGGGCGGGGCCATCATGGCCAGCCAGTTGTATTGGATCGTTCCGTCTTGGCAGCAGTGGCCCCACTTGGTTTTGGTACGGCGGAATACTACGTCCTTGAGTTTAGGTTCCACGCCCAAGAGGCGCGCGTACTTGATGGTTTGGGTGGCCATGTATTCCTTGGCCTGACGCAGCAGCCAGTTGTTGAAAATACGTTCCAGATTTTTAGAGGTGTTTTCGCGCACGAAAAAATACAGATATTCATCACGCAACACGACTTTTTGCCGGGTGCTGAGGATAACTTGTACCAGGCGCGGCTTGCCCAGAAACGGCACGAAGCGGTTGTCGGTGATGACCAGCCGTTCGCGCTGTTTGTGGCGCTGCACTTCGAGCTGTTTTTGAATCCACTGGCTGGCGCCTTTGAGAAACGACAAGATCCATTCGTTGGAGGCGCGCAAGGGGCAGCGCACTTCGACCTTGCCGCCTTTGACGTAAACCACCAGGGTTTTGCGCCGGCTGCGGGTCAGCTCAAAGGGGAAAGGTAGCGCGGGGCTTTTGAGCGTCGCCAGAGACATAAGCGGATGACGGCGCCCTCACCGTGGCGACGCCGAGGCGCTGTTGTAGATGGTGGTGATCCAGGCGCTTTCGTTGATGAAGCCCTGGCCCCAGCTTGCGTATTTCTCGGGCAAGCCTTCGGCGATGATGCTCGGCAAATCCTTGCCTTCGCTCATCTTCACTTGCACCAGATTGACGCTTTCGGTGAGATCCGCCAGCCACTGGCCGAACTGCGCCTTGCTGGATACCGTGCCGTGGCCGGGAATCAGCAGGATGTCGTCGGGCACGAGTTCCAGTACGCGCCTGGCGTTGGCCAAAAAGCCAACCAGCGTGCCGCCGCTTTGGATGTCGATGAAGGGGAAGCCGTTGTTGACGAATTCGTCGCCCAGGTGGATGACCTTGGAGCCGGTGAACCACACGGCGCTGTCGCCGTCGGTGTGGCCCGCGGGCAGGTGGATGAGGCGAATTTCCTCGCCGTTGTAATGCACGCTGATGCCCTCGGCGTAGGTAATGACCGGCAAGGCGTCTGGCAGCCGCGCGGCATCGGCCAGGCGCAGGCGCACATTGTCGTGGGCGATGATAGTGCCAGCATCGGCGAAAAATTCATTGCCGCCGGTGTGATCGCCATGCCAGTGCGTATTCAAGATAAACGCTGGCGCGCCGCCGCCAAGTTCGGCGATCTTGGCCTTGGTCTTGTCCGCCAGCGGGCCGAACTGATCGTCCACCAAGAGCGCCCCATCACCGCCGATGCTCACCGCCATGTTGCCGCCTTGCCCTTGCAGGAGGTGAACATTGCCGCCGAGCGGCGTGGCGGTGATTTCAACGGCATCGAAATTCTGCGCCGCCGCGAAGGGCGCAAGCGCGAAAAGAGCGGCAAAAAGCAGGGTGAAATGGCGTGCGCTGTGCATGGCGATGGCTCTCGGAAAAGGCGCGTCAAGGGAGAAAAACGGCTTGATGGTATAGAAAATCTGGCGGCGAAAAAAGCGCGGGGCGGGGGTCCGCCAGGTCAAAGCAATGCTGGCTGAATGTCCGTTCGCGCAAAGTCATTGCCCTTGAACAATAGCGGCTCGCCAGTGGCCTTGGCCAGCGCATAAGCGAAGCAGTCACCGAAATTCAACCCAGCCGGGTGGCGCCCTTTGCCAAAATCAAGAAAAGCCTGCCGCGCCAATTCACCATGCTCAAGCGTGACCGGCTCGATGACCAAGCCGGCACGCCGGAAAAACGCCTCGGCTTGCCGCATGCTTTCACTGCCAGCCTGGCGTTCGATCACCAGCGACAACTCGACATAGTTGGCGACACTGACGCGGCCAATCTCAGCGGCGTGGATGCAGGCGACAAAAGCCGCAGCCTCAGGCTCCTGGTAAAGAATGGCGACCAGCGCGGAGGTGTCGATAATCATTTCGGCAGCCCATGTTCGTCATACAGAAATTCGGCATGATCCACATAAGGATGCCGCACCTGCGCGGCGGCGCGTGAGGCAATGGCTAAAAGCTCCTCAATACTGGCTTTCGCATTGCGCCGCTCTATTTTTGCCCAGCGCTCGCGCAATGCTTCCGTGACGACGCTGGTCATGTTTTCCCCCGTTGCGCGGGAGATGGCCTGCGCCAAGCGGTAGGCTTCCTGATTCTTGATGCTGAGGCTCACGGCAAAATCTCTGCTAGAAAAATAGCTTTATTTCTATCTTTCTAGCATGGCGAGGAGGTGGCGTCAAACGTGGATGGCGGCTTGGCCGATGGTACACAATTCAGCCGCGGGCAAGACTTGAGCGGGCAGAATAGGCGGTATTGATAACGGCGCGGAGACCGATGCCATGAGGTGGATGGTTATGAGGCGGGGAATGTTGTGGGTGGTTGGTGTCTTGGCGGTACTGGCGGTGCAAAGTTGCGGCATACCGGCTGTGAGGCAGTCAAGTTTGGCGCGGAATGCGGCGGAATCAAATCCGGTGTGCGCGATTGCCGCGACCGGCCAGTGTGATCGCATGTGGGTGGCCGCACGGGAGTGGGTTATTGAAAACGCGACCTTCGGCGTGCGCGAGGAAACGCCCACGATGATCGATACAAACTGGCCACCCCCTGGTGATACGCGCTGGGCTTATCGCGTGACGCGCGAGCCTGTAGGCGGAGGCGGTTATAAATTTGTCTTGGTGCCGAATTGTAATAGCCTCAACGGCTCCACATGCGCTCCCGATCCCTACGGCATCATTGCGGGCTTCAATGCGCGCTTGCATTTGGCAACCGGCGGTTCCGTCGCGGAAACGCGGCAGCGCGGGAACTTTTTTAGCGCGGGGAAGTGGAGCGCCAACATTACCAGGGATAGTTTTACTGATATGGTGTCGTGCCAGGTAACGCCTGCGGGGTTCTTCGTGCACGATGCGTACCCGTTTGTATTTGTGCGAGGTGGGAGGGTGTCGGTGCTGGTGTCGGGCGGCAAACGGTACCCAGGGAAGCCCACCGTGTTGCGAGTGGACAATTATCCCGCGATTGAAGGCGAAGATGTTTTCTCTCCTGCTGCCGTGGATACGTTCTTGAGTCAGTTGCCGGGGGCTTCCATTGTTCAGGCGCGCTTTACTGAGTGGCCGCATGGCACGTACCGGAATGGTCGACTTGATGCGACGGGCCTACTTGAGACGATTGATTATTGTCGGGCTGTCGCGGGCTGATTAACGCGGCGGCTGGTGACGTGGCCATGTTCGCCGCGTTATAGCGAGAATAATCACGTTGACCCCATTGACCACCATCAAGCCTACACACACGAAAGCCTCCTCTGCCTGAGCCAATTTGGCTCATCACTGCGACGCCACCGCCGCACTGTGCCAAAATTGCCGCCCTCCCATAAGCTCCCAGGTAACTCATGCAGCAACACCCCGATTTCGACCTCATCATCGCCGGCGGCGGCATGGTGGGTTTGGCGCAGGCGCTGGCCTTGGCGGATAGCCCGCTGCGCGTGGCGCTGCTGGATCAGCGCCCTCCGGCTCCGGCGCCGTCCATGACGGAACTGAATTTCGACAACCGTGTCAGCGCTCTCACTCCCGCCAGCGCGGAATTTCTGCGCGAATTGGGCGTGTGGGAGGCGCTGCTTGAGCTGCGGCTATGCCCCTACACGCGCATGGAGGTGTGGGACGCCGATGGCACCGGCGCCATCCGTTTCGACGCGCGCGATTTGCATCTGGACGCGCTCGGCTACCTGGTTGAAAACTCGCTGGTCACCGCCGTGCTGGCCGAGGCGCTGCGTAACACCCAGATAGAGTGCCGCTTTGGCGCCGCTATCGCCAATTTGGAGCGCGATAGCGCCGGCTGGCGGCTGGCCTTGAGCGATGGCGCCAGCCTCACCTGCTCTTTATTGATCGGCGCTGACGGCGGCGGCTCGCGCGTGCGTGAGTGGGCGGGCCTCAAAACCCGCGCCTGGAGTTACGGCCACGAGGCGCTGGTGACGACGGTACATACTGAACAGCCGCATCGCGCCACCGCCTGGCAATGCTTCATGCGCACGGGGCCGCTGGCCTTTTTACCGCTGCGTCCGCATGGCGATGGCAGCCAGCATTATTCCTCGATCGTGTGGAGCTGCGAGCCCGCCTTGGCGCGGGAACTCTTGGCGCTGGATCAGGAGCAGTTCGCCGCCCGCTGCGCCACCGCCTTCGAGCGCCGCCTTGGCGCGGTAGAAGTCCTCAGCCCTGTGCAGGCATTCCCGCTACGGCAACTGCACGCCATCGACTACGTGGCGCCCAATCTGGCGCTGATCGGCGACGCCGCGCATACCATCCACCCCCTGGCCGGCCAAGGCGTGAACCTGGGCCTGGCCGATGTGCACAGCCTCAGCGGCGTGATCCGCGCGGCGCTGGCGCAGGGCCGCGATTATTGCTCTCAGCAAACGCTCAGCCGCTATCAGCGCGAACGCAAAGCCGCCAACCTCGGCATGATGCTGGGCATGGAAGGCTTCAAGCGCCTGTTTGGCAGCGATGATCTCCTGCTGCGCTGGCTGCGCAACGAAGGTTTGCGCCTGGCCGATAGTTTGACGCCCCTCAAACAAACGCTGATGCGACGCGCCACGGGCTTGTAGCGATTAATGATAATCATTACTATTCGCGCCTCATAACACATTGCCCGTGCTCTTATGTCGCATTTCACCATCCCTATGCCTGCCGCCCTGCGCGCCCTGGCCACCCTTGCCGCCTTCGCCCTGAGCGCCTGCGGCGGCGAAACACAGCCCGCCTCGGCCGCAAGCACCGCCGCCGCCGACATAATGGAACCGGTGGTTGTCTATTCCTCGCGTCAGGAATATCTCATCAAGCCCCTGTTCGACCGCTTCACCGAAGAAACCGGCATCGAAGTACAAACCCAAACCGGCGAGGAAGGCCCGCTGATCGCGCGCCTGGAAGCCGAAGGCGAACACACCTTCGCCGACGTGTTCTACACCGTGGACGTCGGCAACTTGTGGATCGCCGCCCACAAAGGCTTATTGGCGCCCACCCATTCCGAGATTCTGGAACGCGATATTCCCGCCCACCTGCGCGACCCCGAAGGCCGCTGGTTCGGCCTCTCGGTGCGCGCCCGCACCATCGCCTAGTCCACCGCGCGGGTAAAACCCGAAGAACTCTCCACCTCCGCAGCGTTAGCGGAACCCCAGTGGAAAGGCCGCCTCTGCCTGCGCACCTCGCGCAAGGTCTACAACATGTCGCTGGTGGCGACCATGATCGACCGCCTCGGCGAAGCCGAAACCGAGCGCGTAGTGCAGGGCTGGGTCGCCAATCTCGCCACCCGCGTGTTCAACAGCGACAACCTGATCGTGCAAGCCATCGCCGCCGGCCAATGCGACGTTGGCATCGTCAATACTTATTATCTCGGTCAAGAACAGCAGAAAGACCCTAACATTCCCGTAGCGCTCTTTTGGGCCAACCAACAAAGCAGCGGCGTACACGTCAATATCAGCGGCGCTGGCATCACCGCGCACGCCAACAATCCCGAAGGCGCCAAGCGCCTGCTCGAATGGCTGTCCACGGCGGAACCGCAGCGCATGTTCTCCGAACTCAACCTGGAATTCCCCGCCAATCCCGCTATTGAATCGGTGCCTTTGGTGCAAAGCTGGGGCGAATTCAAGCCCGATGTGGTCAACGTGGAAGTCGCTGGCCGCCTGCAAGCCGACGCGGTGCGGCTGATGGACCGCGCCGATTATCGTTGACCTTTTATTTCCGCCTTTTTACTAGCGCTTTTTATTCCTGATGGCTCATTCCACCACCTCCAGCGCCTTGCAAGTCCCCGGCGGCTGGCGCGTGTTTGGCGTGGGCGCGGCGCTCTTGGTGGCCTTGCCGATTTTGATGCTGCTGACGCAGTGGGCCACCTTCGGCGACGGCGAACAGGACATCTGGCGGCATCTGCTCGATACCAAGCTCGACCGCCTCACGCTCAACACCCTGCTGCTCTTGGCCGGCGTGGGCGCGCTCGTCACCCTGCTCGGCGCCAGCTTGGCATGGCTGGTGAGCCTTTGCGACTTCCCCGGCCGGCGCTGGTTCGATTGGGCGCTGATGCTGCCGCTGTCGATTCCCGGCTACGTGATGGCCTTCGTTTTTTATGGACTGTTCAGTTATTCTGGCCCCCTGCAAAGCTGGGGCCGCGCCACCTTCGGCGCCAATTTCTGGTTTCCCGATTTACAGGGCGCGCTCGGCGTCATCCTGGTGATGAGTCTGGCGCTCTACCCTTATGTGTATCTCTTGGCGCGCGCCGCCTTCAAGGCGCAAGGCCGCAATCTGCTCGACGCCGCGCGGCTTCTAGGCCACGGCCCGCGCGCCGCGTTCTGGCGCGTCGCCTTGCCGGTGGCGCGGCCCGCGCTGATCGGCGGCGTGGCATTGGCCGCGATGGAAACCCTGGCGGATTTCGGCGCCGTTTCAGTATTCAATTACGACACCTTCACCACCGCGATTTATAACGCCTGGTCTGGATTGTTCAATCTGGCGGTGGCGGCGCAGTTGGCCTCGCTGCTCTTGGTATTCGTGGCTTTGACTCTACTGCTCGAACATTACAGCCGCAAACAAGCCCGCTTCACCCAGGATGAACGCAGCCGCGCCGCGCCGCGTTTTCAACTCAGTGGTATAAAAGCCTGGGGCGCCAGCCTGTGGTGCGCGCTGATTTTCCTCCTGGCCTTCGGCGTGCCGCTCGCGCAACTCCTGCTATGGGTCGCGCAAACCTGGCGCGGCGAACTCGACAGCCGCTACCCCACCTTCCTCCTGCGCACGCTGGAACTGGCCACGCTGGCGGCGCTGGCCACCGTGGCGCTGGCGCTGCTTTTGGCCTTCATCCGCCGCCTGCCGCCGGGGCGCTGGCAATGGTTGGAACGGCTCAGCGTGCGCCTCGCCACCTTGGGCTACGCGCTGCCTGGCTCGGTGCTGGCGGTGGGCATCATCATCGCCTTCACCGCGCTGGATCAGCGTTTGCAAGCCTGGCTTGGCGGCGGCGCGCCGCTTTTGGTCGGCAGCGTGTTCGCGCTGATTCTGGCCTATCTCTGCCGCTTCATGGCGGTCGCCTTCACCCCGCTCGATAGCGCGCTCGAACGCATCAAACCCAGCCTGTGCGACGCCGCCCGCAGCCTCGGCGCCGGCCCAGGCCGCCTCTTGCGCAGCCTCTATCTGCCGCTACTGCGCCCCGGCTTTCTCACCGCGCTCATCATCGTGTTCGTGGACGTCATGAAGGAAATGCCCGCCACCCTCATCATGCGCCCCTTCGACTGGGACACCCTCGCCGTGCGCATCTACCAAATGACCGCCGAAGGCCAATGGGAACGCGCCGCGCTCCCCGCCTTGACCTTGCTGGTGGTGGGCTTGATTCCGGTATTGCTCTTGGTGCGGCAGTCGGGGCGCGGGTAGGACGTCCGGAAGAAATACGCCCCATCCGCTCCCTTGCTACCCCGCCTCCACAAACCGCGCGGGCGGGGGTTCCAGCTTCCAATCGTAACGTCTGGCGGTGCAGGCGCTGAGAGCCAGCACCGCCGCCATCGTAATGATGGCGGCGGTGGCGAGGCGGAGTTTGCTGCGAGGGCGCATGGGCATGATCTCCTTGTGCTTAACCGTGGTTGGCCACTTGATGATGCTGTTCCAGCAGATCCGTCAGCGGGTTGAACGCCGCCGGGGCCAAGCCAGCGTGGGCGAACTCGAGCGCCGTGAGGTGCTCGTTCGCCGCCGCCGCGTTGGTCGCCGAGAAGCGCACGCCGGACTGATTCGGCAAGGCGTTGAGCAAATCCGCCAGGTGCAGTACAACCGCCGAGGCATTCCCCTCGGGCAGCGCCACCGCGCCGGAGGCGAAGTCGTTGGCGCTCACTGGCGATTGCGTACCCTCGCCGCCGTCCAGCGTCACTTCCGCCTTGCTGGCGGCGCTGAACGACTGTAGCGCGGGCTCCGCCAGCGCGGCGAACGCGGTGCCCTCGGCCAGCGGCGATTCGACGCCAGCGTCCGCCAGCCCCTGCGTGGGGTTGAGCGCGCCGAGCGACTGGTTCGGCGCCTCGTTGGCCGCCTCCGGCAAGGTATCGAAGCCCGCCGAGAAGCTCGCCTGTTCCGGCTCGAAGGCGCCGCTGAAGAGCATCAGTTCCTCCCCTTGCGGCGCGTCTTCCACCAGCGTGTTGCCCGCCTCCGGCAACTCCTCCGTCAGTGGCGCGAAGGTAATGTCCTCCACTTCCGGCGCTTGCACCCCGCTCATACCCAGCCCCTGCGCGGGGTCGAGGACGGCGAGGTCGGCGAGGGTGGTACCGCCACTGGCGTTGGCGCTCAGCGGTTCGAAGGCGGCGCTGAAGGCGGCGTTGGCGGGGCTGAAGGCGCTCGTCAGTAGCGGGTCTTCCGCGTTGCCGTTGCCGCTATTGCCGCTGCTTTGCTCCTCGGTGGCGCTGAAGCTGAAGGCGTTGAAGCCGTCAAAGTCGCCGAAGCCGCTGCTTTCCGTGCCCTCCGCGCCTTCGGGCAACAGGATGCGGTTGGCCTGGGCGGTGTTGACGGTGAAGGTGAAGCCGACCGAGGCGGGGGCGAGGTTGCCGGCGGCATCGACGGCGGCGGCGGTGATGGTGTGAGCGGCGGTGTTGCCGAGCGCGGTGGTGACCTGGAAGCTCCAGTTGCCGTTGGCGTCGGCCACGGTGTTGCCGAGCACGGCGGCGCCGTCGAACAGGCGCACACTGCCGCCCGCCACGCCGCCCGTCCCGGTGATGAGCGGAGTGGCGTCGTTGCTGACGGTGTTGGCGACGATGGCGCCGGTGAGGGTCGGCACGTCATCCACCAGCTTGCCGATGATCGGCCCGGCCACCGGATCCACGATGATGTTGGTCAGCGTGGCGCTGGCGTTGTTGGCCAGGTCGCGGGTCTGGATCGTCACTGGCGCGCCGCTGTTGTAACCGGCGGTGAGCAGATGCAGCACGGCTTGGTAGTCCGCCGCCGAGGCGGCGCCGTTGAGGGTGAGCACCCCGCCGGCGTTGTCCCAACTCGCTTGCAGGCCGCGATTGACGCTGGCGTTGGCGTTGAACTGCGCCACGGTGTAGGTGTTGGCGCCGCTACGGAACAGCGGATCCGCGGCGAGCGCGCCAAAGGTGGCGCCGAAGCCCACGGTGGCCTGGGTGAGGTCGTTGGCTTCGGTCAGGTTCAACTCGGTGATCTGCTGTATCCGCACGCCCGCGGCGGTGTACATGTGCTGCACGATGTCATAGGTGCCGTTGAGGTTGGTTTCCCAACTGAGGATGAAGCCGCCGCCGGGGCGGGCGATGATGGACGGCTCCCGGCTGTCCGCGCCGTTGGGGATGTTGAGCAAGAGGTTGCTGATCAAGGGCGTGCCATTGGCCCCGCCAGTGGCCGGGGTGGTGTCCACGCTGGGGTAGATCAACAGGCGCACGTTATTGCCCGAGGTCGCCACCATGGCGACGTTGCCATTTTCCAGCAGCACCATTTCCCGCGCGTTCATCGGCACGGCGGTCGGGGGCGGCACGGTGGCGGTGTTATCGCCCAACGCGGCATCCCCCAGCCAGGTCAGCCGGGCGTTGGCTGGCAGCACCGCGGCGTTGTTGGTGATGGTGGAGGTGGTGAAGGTCTGGTAGTCCTGCCAGCCGCTGTCGCCCTTGCCGTGCCAGGTGGCCCCTTGCAGCGCGAAACCGCCATTCGGCAGCGCGACGCCCTGGAAGTCGCTGTTGATCACGTTGCCGCCGCCGAGCGGGGTGGCCCAGGAGCTCTGCGCGAACAGGTTGGAGCCATCGGCGTTGTAGCCTTTGTAACGGCCCCCGGTGGGGGTGCTGGCGGTGGCCCAGTAATCCACCACGAAGCCGCCCGTGGTCAGCGGGATGATATCCCGCACCAGCATGTTCTGGTTCGCGGTGGTGTTGACGAGGGTTTCCGTGCCCAGCTTGCCGCCATCGGCGCCAAAGCGCTGCATGTAGACCGAATAGCCCGACTCAGGCACGGTGCCGACCAGCCGCTGCCCTTGCGAATTCCAGGCAATGACGAAGCTGCCGTCGTTCAGCGCCCCGATCACCGGCGAGTCCTGGTTGCCAGCGGTATAGGTGTTGACCATCACGTCGTTGGCGTCGAGCGGGGTGCCATTGGCGTCGAAGCGGCGCATGAACACGCCGGCGAGGTCGCTGTCGGGCGCCTGCAAGGTCGAGGTCCAGGTGACCACGAAGGAGCCGTCCTGGAGCCCGGCCACGCGCGGGAGGGTCTGATCGAGCGCGGTCGCCGAAGAAATGCGCGCCTCCTCGCCCACCGGCCTGCCGAAGGTGTCGTAGCGCTGCATGTAGACGCCAAAGCCCGAGCCGTCCTGATCGGCGGAAACCCACACGTTGACGTAGCCGCCGCCCACCAGGTTGGCGCTGCGCACGTCGCTCTGGTTGGTGACCTGCGGGCTGTTGACTTGCAGGTCGCCGATCGCTTGCAGCGGCGCCGTGGTGTCGATGGTGACGCTGCGCGCCTCCGAAGGCCGCGAGGCGTTGCCGGCGGCGTCGCTGGCGGTGGCGGTGAAGTTGTGCGGGCCATCGGCGAGCGGGGTGGTGGTGAAGTTCCAGTCGCCCTTGCCATCGCCGTTGTCGTCGGCGACCGCGGTGCCGATCACCCGCACCCCGTCATAGACGGTGATGGTGGACAGGGCTTCGGCGGTGCCGGTCATGGCCTGGGTGTTGTCGTTGGTCATGCCATCGGTGGTGAAGCCGGGCAGGCCGCTGTCGGTGCCCAGGGTCAGGATGGCGGGCGCACCGGGCGCCACGGTATCGACGAAGATGTTGGCGGTGGTGGAGATGCCGCTTTGCGCGCCAGCGGCGTTGACCGCCTGCGCCTTGAGCGCGTGGGCGCCTTCGTCGAGGCCGATGACGATGTTGAAGGCCCAGGTGCCGCTGCCATCCACCATGGTGGTGCCGAGCAGGCCATGCGCCGAGTCGGTGATGCTGATGGTGCTGTTGGCGGTGCCGCTGCCCACCAACACCGGCGAGGCGTCGTTGGTCAGCCCCTGCGGGGTGCCGCTATTGAAGGCGATGGGGCCAAAGTTCGGCACCACGTTGTCGAGCACCTTGGTAATGCTGGGGGTGGCTGGCGGCGCCGGGTCGAACTTCAGTTGCCAGGCGCCCGAGGGCTGGCTTTCGCCCGCCGGTTCGCTCTGGAAGGCCGGGTAGAGCTGGGTGGCGGTATAGACGTGGCTGCTGCCGTTGACCGTGATGGTGGGCTCGAAGCTCCAGGCGCCGGAGGCGTCGGCGATGGTGGAGCCGATCTTGGTGCCGTTGTCATAGATGTTGACGGTGCCAAAGATCTGCTCTTGCCCGCTCAAGGTCATCAGTTGCGCGCCCACCCCGTGCAGACGCGGCGTGGGGTCGTCGGTGGTGGCGCCGTTGCGGATTTCGCCCTGCGCCAGGCCGACATTGTCGAGAATGCCGGTGATGATCGGCGCCGAATGCAGGCTGTTCTTGGTATCGACCGGCGAGGTGTTGACGCCGATGGCGATGCCGTTGGAGTTGGGGCTGGGGTTGCCGGCGCTGTCGAGCGCCACGGTGTAGAAGCCGTGGCCGCCATCAAGCAGGTTCTTGGCGTCGTAGCTCCAGGTACCGTCGGTGGTGCTGGCGACGGTGGTACCCAAGAGCACCGGGCCGTCATACACGCTGACGGTGACGCCGTTTTCCGCCGTCCCGCTGAGCGACACGGCGGTTTCCTTGGTGGTGGCGCCATCGTCCAGTTCCACCGTGGCGCCGCTGACCTTGCTGAGCACCGGCGCCAGGGGCGCGGTGCGGTCGAGCGTAAAGGTGAAGGTATCCGAAGGCGCGCCAAGGCCGCCGTCCACGGTCAGCACATACGCGGCGGTAAGCTCATGCACGCCTTCTTCCAGGTTGACCGGCGTTTGCAGCGACCAGGCGCCGCCAGCGGTGGTGGCGGCCACGGTAGTGCCCAACAGTACCGCTCCATCATAGACGGCGATGGTGGCGCCGAGGCTGGTCGAGGTGCCATTGACCACTGGGCGGTTGTCGTTGGTGCCGCCTTCGTCCTTGACGCTGCCGAGGTAGGGCGCGTAGTTGTCTTGCAGCTCAGTGATCAAGGGCGGCGGTACCGCGCTGATGGTGGCGGTGCGAGCGGGCGTGGATAGCGGCCCGCTGCCGCCGGTGATATCGACCACCTGCGCGGTGAACGACACCAGGCCGGTGGCGAAGCGCGGATCCTGGAAGCGCCACAGGAAGCTGCCATTGGCTTGCGGGGTGGCATCCACCTCGGCGAAGCCGACGGAGGTGCCGCCGTCGAACACTTCCAGGCGCTGGCCGGCGCCCAGCGGCAGGTTGATGGTGCCTTCGACCAGCAGACTCTGGTCGTCGGTGGCCCCGCCCTGGGCGACGATGCCCACGGTGGCGCCGACGTCGTCGCGCAGCCCGGTGATGGTCACCACTTGCGTGGGGTTGACTTGGAACGGCGGGCTCGGCGGTACCACCTGGATGCCGGTAATGGTTTGCACCAGTTCCGGCTGGTTCTCGGCCTGGTCGTACACCGCGAGGGTGACATCGTTGCGGATACCGCCATTGACGGTGGCGGTGGCGCCGCTGGTCAACATCCGCAGCACCGCCTGATAGTCGGCGGCGCTGGCCGGGTTCGTCAGGGTCAACATGCCGGTGGTGTCGTTGTAGTCCACGTGGATGCCGTAGAAGCTCTCGATCTCGCCGTAGGTGACCAGGCGGCCATTGAGGCGGAACTCGGGGGTGACCCCGGCCAGGCCCGCGTAGGCGGTGCCGAAGTTCACTTCCGCTTTACCCAGCGCCACGTCTTCGCTCAACAGGGTGTGCGCGATGATGTGCGCCGGGGTGATCGCCCCGGTAACGTCGTCGATGGTGAACAGGCTCTGCATGATGCCGCTGCCCAGGCCATCGCCCACCGACGACTGCCAGGTCACCGCGAGGCGGCCATCATTGAGCTGGGCGATGCTGGCCCAGGTCTGGTCGGCGGCCTGATTCTCGCTGTTGACCAGGATGTCGCCGGTGGTGGCGTTACCGGCGGTATCAAAGGCGCGCATGAACACGCCATAACCCGAGCCGTCCTGGAACTGCGAGGTCCAGGCGATGACGAAGCCGCCGCCGTCCAGCGCGGTGATCGCCAGGCCCATGTTGGGGAACAGGCCAAGCCCCACGATCTGTTGGAAATCCTGCGACGCCAGGGTCGTCTCGTTGGCGAGGCGGTCGGTGGCGTCGAGCGCGGCGCCGGTGGCGAGCGTGAAGCGGCGGAAATAAATCCCGGTGCCGCTGCCATCGCCTGGGCCGTGCCAGGCCGCCACGAAGGTAGTACCGCCATCAAGCAAGGCGATTTGCGGCATTTTCTGGTCGCCCGCCGCGGTGGCGTTAAGCTGGATGGGGGTGCCCGTCGGCGCGCCCGCGTTGGTGTAACGCTGTGCCCAGACGTTGTAGTCGGGCTGCGGGTTCGACGCCGTCCAGGTCACGATGAAGCCGCCAGTGGTGGCTACCATGGTGCCGGGGATCGGGTAATCGAGGGCACCGCCGCCGGCGGAGCCCACGTTGACTTCGTTGCCGACCCGGGCGCCGGCGGCGGAGAACACTTGCATTCTGACTTGGTTGGGGTCCACCGCCACGTTGGCCGAGCCGCGCGTGCTCCAGGCGACGGCGAAGCCGCCATTGTCGAGCGCCACCACCTGTTTCGCTTCATTGAAGCCCCATTCGGGCGCGGAACTGACCAGGACCGGGGCGGGGGTGACGAGCCCGCCGGTGGGCGACAGCACCTGGACATACACATCCGTGTAGTAACCCGTCGTGTCGACCAACGTCGAGGTCTCCGTGGTGGCCAGCGCGATATTGCCATTCGTGAGCACCGCGAAGGCGGGATCGACCGCCGCGTTGTTTCTCTCCGTGCCGCGGTTGGTGAACGGCGAACCCACCGGGTTGCCGGTGGAGTCGTAGCGCTGCAAGGTGGCGCCATTCCACAGGATCATGTAGCCGCCATCAGCCAAGGGCAGAATGCTCGGCTCGACCTGGTTGCCCGCGGCATTCGCGTTGGTCACCACTTCCGCCGGCACGGCGGAGGTCGGGTGTACCGTATCCACCGTCACGCTCGCCACCGCCGAGGTCAGCGACTGGTTACCCGCCTGGCCACGCTGCGAGGCGGTGAAGTCGTG
>JAITMI010000299.1 GCA_031277435.1 Pseudomonadales bacterium | reverse complement strand
ATTCATTCAGCAGACGGTTGAACACATCGACCGCCTCTTGGTTGCGTTGTTCCAGAATCAGCGCCTCGCCCTGCCAGTAAAGCGCGTTGGTGAACAAACGCCCCTGCGGGAAACGGTCGATATAACTCTGAAAGCGCAGAATCGCTTCCGCCGGCTTGCTCTGTTCCAGGAGGAAGCTTAACGCGGTGCGGTAGGTTTCCTGTTCATCAAGCACCAAGGCTTGCGAGTCGCCCCCGCTAGTGGCCACCGGTGGCGCGGACGGCTGATTGAACGGCGGCGCTTGCGTTGTGGCGCTGGGCGTGTTCGCTGGCACGGTATTGGCAAGGGGGGGAGGAGTATCCAATGGCGGCATGGCGCCAGGGCCGGCGATGCCTTGCAGACGGCTATCAAGGTCAAGATAGCGGTCGCGCGATTCAGCCTGCAAACGCTGCAACTGGTAGCCCTGCTCTTCCACCATGCCGCGCAGGGTGAGTACCTCGTTTTGCAGACTCTGGATCTCGTTGTAGAGATTCACTACCAGATCGTTGCTATTACCAGCCGGTTGCGCGGCGGCGGTAACCGTCCACGACAGTAACAACAGGGAAACAGCGTAGCGCATGATGCAAACTCCGTCAGGGAAGCTGGATTATAGCGAGCCGTAAACAATCGAGCCGGGCGAACCCGGCTCGATCTGAATTCGCCCCGGCAAATGAGGGCGAAATAGTGCGGCTACCAGCGCCACATTGCAACCCGAAGGCGCAAACCTCAGCGTAATTCCACGCGACGGTTGGCGCTGTAGGAGGCTTCGGTGGTGCCGGTCTGCGCGGGACGCTCTTCGCCGTAGCTGATGGTTTCCAACTGGGTGGCGGAAACGCCCTGCGCCTGCAAGTAACGCTCTACCGCCTGGGCGCGGCGTTCGCCGAGCGCCAAGTTGTATTCGCGGGTACCGCGCTCGTCGGCATGGCCTTCGAGACGGATGCGGCGGGTTGGGTTGGCCTTCAACTCCTCGGCGTGATAAACGAGCGCATTGCGGTCTTCAGCGCTCAGCTCCGAGCTGTCGAACGCGAAGTAAAACACGTTCTTGGCCAATGCCTGCTGCCGCGCCAATTCCGCCGCGGAAAGCTGGCCGCCAGTGCCAGTACCTTGCGTGGTAGCGCCAGTGTTATCAGTCGTGGTAGGGGTGGTACCTTCTGTATCGGTAGACGAGCAGGCGGCCATCATCACTGATAGCAACGCAACTGCGCCAAGCTTAATCATGTTGCTTTGCATACGAGCTCCTCGATTTTCTGGTTTGTGAAAAAACTGTGTTATTTTCTTAGTTTTTCCAAGATATAACAAGTTGTTGCAGCAGCTTTTTAACACTTTTTCTTATTCTTGCTCCGTACGGTACTCTTTTCAATCCAAAAAGGGTGACCAAGCCGGCTCACGCACGTCGCCGGCATTGACCGGCAACTGATATTTCACTCGTCCATCGATTGATACCGCGCTGAGAATGCCGCGACCGCCGGACTTGGAGGCATAGAGAATCATGCTGGCATTGGGCGCCAGGGTCGGCGACTCATCCAGCACCGTATCAGTCAGCACCCGCAAGGTGCCGCGATCGAAGTTCATCAGCGCCAGGTGGAAATCGTCAGCGGTATCGTAACGATGCACCAGCACCATGTTCTTGCCATCGGGCAGCATCAGCGGTTTGGAATTGTAGGTGCCCTCGAAGGTCACTCTTTCGGTGAAACCGGTGTCGATCGCCACCTGATAAATCTGTGGCCGGTTGGCGCCACCCTGCTCCGAGGTGTAAACCAGCGAACGGCCGTCCGGTGTCCAGTTCGGTTCGGTATCCACCGCGAAATGCGTGGTAACTTTACGTAACTGTTTGGTATTCAAATCCATCACGTAGATGTCGGGGTTGCCGTCTTTGGACAGCACCATTGCCATGCGATTGCCATCGGGCGAAAACACCGGCGAGCTGTTCAGGCCTGGAAAGTCCGTGATCTGCTCACGCTGGCCGGTGCTCAAATCCTGAATGTAAATGCGTGGACGGCTCGATTCAAAACTGACGTAGGCGATGCGGCGGGCATCCGGCGCCCAGGACGGCGACATGACCGGCTCGCGCGATTCCAGCAATACCTGGGGGCGGCCACCGTCGGCGTCGGACAAGTTCAATTGATAGTTGGTCAGCGTGTCGCTAACCCGCTGCGAGGTGACGTAAAGAATCTTGGTGGAAAACGCGCCGCGAATGCCGGTGATCTGCTCGAACACCACGTCACTGATCTGATGCGCGATGTCGCGTAACTGCGCTTCGGTGCCGCTGATCACTTCACCCACCAGGCGGGTTTCGCGCACCGCGTCGAAAAGCTCATATTGCACCTGGATCAGAGCGCTGCCTTCGGAGCGCTGAATCTTGCCGATCAAGAGATAATCCGCGCCCAGAAAGCGCCAGTCGCGGTAGAACACTTCGCCCTGCTCGTGCGGCGTGCTCAGCATGTTGCGCTCGGGAATCGTCGAAAACTCGCCGCTGTTGCCGAGGTCGCTGTTGACGATGCTGGTAATGTTTTCCGGCAGGGTGCCAAAGCCCTGCCAGCCGAACGGCACGACGGCGATGGGCACCGGGTTGTCCACGCCTTGGGTGATCTGAATATTGAGCTGTTGCGCGCCGGCCCAGTTGGCGAACAAGGCGCTCAAGAGCGCTAAGCCTTGCAAAAGTTTAGTCATCGTAACAAGTCCTCGGGGGTAAAAGTCAGGGTAAAGGCCCGGAAAGTGCGTTCAAATACCGAGTTGGGCAGGTCGCGCATTTCAGGAATACGGCCCACGCGCCGCACCGCCTGCTCGACGGAACGGTCAAAAGCGGCATCGCCGCTGCTTTGGGTAATGGTGATGGACACGATCTCGCCCGTCGGCGTCATGCGAATCTCCACCACGGCGGTCATGCCGTTGCGGGCGCTGGGCGGGCGCGTCCAGTTCTCCGAAATCAAGGCTACGATGAGCCCCTGGAGATTAGTCGCGGCGGTTTCGGCGCCAGCGTTCGCCGCGGCTTGGGCCTGGCGTTGCCGTTCGGCCTCGGCGGCCTCGGCCTGGCGCTGCCGCTCGGCTTCGGCCTGCCGCTCGGTTTCGGCCTCGGCCTGACGCTGTTTTTCAGCCTCGGCTTGCCGCTGTTTTTCGGCTTCAGCCTGGCGCTGTCTTTCCGCTTCGGCTTGACGCTGCCGTTCGGC
>JAITMI010000295.1 GCA_031277435.1 Pseudomonadales bacterium | reverse complement strand
CCGCCGAGGGGCGGTCCCATGCATAAAAATTTGGGGGGAGTTAATCGCGCTATATATGCTTAGCGGATTCTTTTTCCTCTGCTTTAGGATAACAACAAGCAGATAAGACAAGTTGACTTTGGGCAGGACGAGAGAAAAAACAAAGGCGGTTATTGGTAAATAGTTGAGCCCCCACTCTAACTTTCACCCATTTTCCGTCAATTTTCTCGGCAACTTTCCCGTCAATTTACCGCCGCTAATTTAGCATTAGAAATGCTGAGAAAAATTCTCACATCCGGCAGGCGGCGCACTATACATAACAATATTCTAATGTTCAATCCACCTTCTTCGCCGCCCTCCTTCGCCGCCTACCCATCCTACGGCGTGCGGCACACGGCTTGGATGTCCGTTGGCCCCAAACGATAGATCGTATAGCCAACATCAGTGAGGCGGCCACGTTCATCCATGTGGGGCAGGCCGCTTATCGCGTATGTTTGCCCCTGGTGCTCGGCCAGGTAATAAACCCAAGGCTCAAACCCAAGGTTGCCGCCGGAGGAAAGCGTGATATCGACATAACAAGGATCAGCCGGAACCACGCTTCCCGCGCAGCTACTGGTAATGGGGTCCGCGATAGCGTCTCCATCGATATCGATGTCGTTGAGCGTGTTTTCCCCAGCCAGCCGGAAGTTGATAAGCGTGTCGCCGTCCAGCCATCCCAAGGCGCGGAACTCCTCGCAGTTGGTGGCCTCGTCAGATTCGGCGGCGATTGTGGCATTTATCGCGAGGCTCATCAGCGCCGCGCAAATGATGTTTCTGTGTGTATTCATGCGTAAAGTCTCCACTCAACCTTTCAATCCACCTTCCGCACCGCGCCCTTGTCCGCGCTGGTGGTCATCGCGGCGTAGGCGCGCAGCGCCTTGCTGACTTTGCGGGCGCGGGTTTCACGCGGGGTCCAGGCAGCGGCGCCGCGCGCTTCTTCCTCGTTGCGGCGGCGTTCCAGTTCATCATCGCTCACCAGCATGTTGATGCTGCGTTCTGGAATGTTTATCTCGATAATATCGCCTTCGCGTACCAGGCCGATGGCGCCGCCTTCGGCGGCTTCTGGCGAGGCATGGCCGATCGACAAACCGCTGGTGCCGCCGGAAAAACGCCCGTCGGTGAGCAGCGCGCAGGCTTTGCCGAGACCTTTGGATTTCAGATAGCTGGTGGGGTAGAGCATTTCCTGCATCCCAGGGCCGCCGCGCGGGCCTTCAAAGCGGATGATTACCACCTCGCCGGCCTTTACCTCATCGTTGAGAATGCCCTGTGCCGCGCTGTCCTGGCTTTCAAAAATGCGCGCCGGGCCGCTGAATTTGAAGATGCTTTCATCGACGCCAGCGGTCTTGACGATGCAGCCGTCCTCGGCGATGTTGCCGTACAGCACGGCCAGGCCGCCTTCTTTATTGTACGCATGTTCCACTTCGCGGATGCAGCCGCTTTCGCGGTTGTCATCGAGCGAGGGCCAGCGCGTATCCTGGCTGAAGGCCACTTGGGTGGGGATGCCAGCGGGGCCGGCTTTATAGAACGTTTGTACTGATTCGCTGGGATTGCGTTTGATGTCCCAAATATCCAGCGCCTCCTTGAGCGTGGCGCTATGCACGGTGCGCGCGCTGGCATTGATGAGGCCACCGCGTTCCAGCGCGCCGAGAATACCCATGATGCCGCCCGCGCGATGCACGTCTTCCATGTGATAAAGCTGCGTGCTCGGCGCCACCTTGCTCAACTGCGGCACCTTGCGCGAGAGACGGTCGATGTCGGCCAGGCTGAAATCGAGCTCCGCTTCCTGCGCGGCGGCCAAGAGATGCAGAATGGTATTGGTGGAGCCGCCCATGGCGATGTCGAGCGACATGGCATTCTCGAAAGCCTGGAAGTTGGCGATATTGCGCGGCAATACCGTGTCATCATCAGCGCCGTAATAACGCCGGCACAAGTCCACGATCAAGCGCCCCGCCTTCTTGAATAATTGTTCTCTATCGGCATGAGTGGCGAGCAGCGAGCCGTTGCCGGGCAGCGCCAGGCCCAGCGCTTCGGTGAGGCAGTTCATGGAATTAGCGGTAAACATCCCCGAGCAGGAACCGCAAGTCGGGCAAGCCGAGCGTTCCACTTGCGCCACGTCGGCATCGGAACGCTTGGCGTCGGCGGCCATCACCATGGCGTCGATCAAGTCGAGCTTGACGACTTCGCCAGCGAGTTTGGTCTTGCCAGCCTCCATCGGCCCGCCGCTGACGAATACCACGGGAATGTTCAAACGCAGCGACGCCATCAACATGCCGGGCGTGATTTTGTCGCAATTGCTGATGCACACGATGGCGTCGGCGCAGTGCGCGTTGACCATGTATTCGATGCTGTCGGCGATGATCTCGCGCGAGGGCAAGCTATAAAGCATACCGTCGTGGCCCATGGCGATGCCGTCATCCACCGCGATGGTGTTGAACTCCTTGGCCACCCCGCCCGCGGCTTCAATCTCGCGCGCCACCAGTTGGCCGAGGTCTTTCAAATGGACGTGGCCGGGCACGAACTGCGTAAAGGAGTTGGCCACGGCGATGATCGGCTTGCCGTCGAAATCCTCATTCTTCATGCCGGTAGCGCGCCAGAGCGCGCGCGCGCCGGCCATGTTGCGGCCTTGGGTGGAGGTGGCGGAACGTAGTTTGGGCATGGCGGATTCCTCGTTGGCGTCAAAGGGCAAAAATATGGGAGCTGAAAAGTGAATAGGCGCTATTGTGCGGAATCCCGCGCCGTATAAAAAGTGAAATATTCGCAACGAGGTCTTGCTCGTTGCGGGATGCACGTATTTCAAAAAAGCAGTTGACGCATGCAGTTTCTGTGCTTACTGTATTAGTTCAAATAGTACAGCGGTTGTGGAAATGACGATG